>NZ_FUKP01000074.1:0-6297 GCF_900163825.1 Micrococcus lylae
TCATGATTCTTACCGTTCCTCTCGGTACGGCTTACACAGACCATCTGACACGCCCTGGTTTTCTACGCCGCAACTAGCGCTGACCGATGCTGGTTGATCCACTCAGCATGAACCTCGACCGGCGGTCGATAGCCGATTCCCGAATGCAGCCGACGCTGGTTGTACCAGGCAACCCACCGAGAGGTCTCCGCCATGACCTCTATGAGGCCGGACCACCGCTGTCGGTCGATCAGCTCGGCCTTGTACACCGAGTTCAACGCCTCAGCCATCGCGTTATCGAATGAATCCCCGCGCGATCCCACGGACGCGATGATGTTGGACTCCGCCAGCGTCTCGCCGTAGCGAATGGACTTGAACTGGACCCCGCGATCGCTGTGATGAACCAGCCCGGACACGTCCTCACCGGCCCGGAACTTCGCCGCCAACGCCATCGTCAACGCATCCCGCGCTAACGACTCGCGCATATGATTCGTCACCTGCCAGCCGACGATCTCCCGATGGAACACGTCCACAATGAACGTCTTGTACACCCAGCCTGACTCCGTTGGCACATAGGTAATGTCCGCTACCCATAACTGGTTCGGGCCCTCAGAACTGAACTCGCGCTCGACGAGGTCCTCCGGGCATTCCTCGGCCCTGGCTGAGGCCGTCTTCGGACGCTTCTTACGGCGTCGGACACCCTCGATGCTCAACTGCTTCATCAACCGCTCGATCGTGCACCGGGCGACCTGCCCGAACCGATCCGTGTACTCGCGGTTGATCTCATTCCACATCTTCCGCACCCCGTAGCAGGAGTAGTTTGCTTCGTACACGTCGCTGATGACTCGCATCAGCTCTGCGTCTCGACGGCTCCGGGCTGAGGGCCTGCGCTTCTTGAACGCGTAATACGAGCTCACAGCAATCCGTGCTGCCGTCCCCTGCAGGGCGCGCACGATTGGCTCGACTCCGAACTCGTCACGATGCTCGTCGATGAAATCGACGATCACTTGGATGGGCGGTCGAGCTCCGCCGCGAAGAAAGCCGAAGCCCTCCTGAGGATCTCGTTGGCCCGTTTGGCTTCTGCCAACTCGGCACGTAGCCGACGGTTCTCGACCTCAAGACCTACGGACTCAGCTGGGGTCTGGTGGCCGGAGATCTTGTGCTTGCGCACCCAGACCCGCAGCGTCTCTTTGCTCAGGCCGAGCTCGTTCGCTACCCGCGTGATCGCTCCATGGGCCGAGTCCTGATCGGCTTGTGCGTGGAGGACAAGATCGATGGCTCGGGCCTTGAGCTCGTCCGAGTACTTCACTGGCATGAGAGAGTCTCCTTCTTCCAATCTCCCTGCCTCTATTATTCCCGGGGCGATTCAGCCTTCATGTCCCACGCTAACGCCGCCCTGACCCCTCGCGCCCGCCTACGCCTGGCCAAGCTCATCGTCGAGGAGCACTGGCCGGTCGCCACCGCGGCCAAGACGTTCATGGTCTCCCCACCCACCGAACGCAAATGGGCCACACGCTTGCGGGCCGCGGGACCTGCAGGGATGGCAGACCGGTCCAGCCGGCCGTCCACGATGCCGACCAGAACACCGCCGGCGGTGGTGAAACAGATCGTGGCCGCCCGATGGCGCCGACGCCTGGGGCCGGCACAGATCGCCGGAGAACTCAGGATGCCGGCCTCCACCGTCCATGCCGTGCTCGTGCGCTGCAGGATCAACCGCCTCGCCCGTCTGGACCGGGTCACCGGCGAGCCGATCCGCCGCTACGAGCACCCCCACCCCGGCTCGCTGATCCACGTCGACGTCACCAAGTTCGGCCGCATCCCCGACGGGGGCGGACACCGATTCGTCGGGCGTCAGCAGGGCATGAAGCACCGCGCGGCGACCTCGGACCGCGAAGGAACCCGTGATGCCCGATAACAGCCCCGGCTCGGGGTGGGCTTTCTGCACACCGTGATCGATGATCACTCCCGCTTCGCCTATGTGGAGATGCACTCCGATGAACGCAGCCAGACGGCCATCGCGGTGCTGCGCCGCGCGGGCGCCTGCTTCGCGCGCCTGGGCGTGCAGGTGGAGCGGGTGCTCTCGGACAACGGCTCGGCCTACCGCTGGCATGCCTAGCGTGATGCCTGCACCGAGCTCGGGATCAAGCCCAAGCGGACTCGGCCCTACCGGCCGCAGACGAACGGGAAGATCGAGCGGTTCCATCGCACGCTCGCTGACGGATGGGCCTACGCCCGGTTCTACAGCTCAGAGACGCAGCGCAGGGCCGCGTTGGCTGGATGGCTGCACTTCTACGATCATCATTGCGTCCACTCCGCGATCGGCGCAGCGCCTGCCACCAGGCTCAACAACCTCCCTGGACATCACACCTAACCGACGTTCAGTGCAACCAGCTGCTCCGGTGTGCCAGTCACGAACAGGCGCAGATGCACTTGTTCGTCCACGACTCTCCAGTCGACGAAGGAGCAGCAGGCGCTCTCGACCGCGGCGACCTCGGCGACCTCGTGGACGAGGACGACGCCGGCCAGCCCCAGCACGCCGAACAGGGCGAGCGGGAACAGGACGACGATGATCGCCAGCGCGAGGGCGATGTTGGCCGTCATGATTCTCCGCCCGCGCCGCGCATGCGTGAGGGCGGCGGGGATGAGGCGCAGGTCGTGGCCGGTGAAGGCGATGTCGGCCGACTCGACCGCGGCGGCCGAGCCGGTCGCACCCATCGCGATGCCGACGGTGGCCGTGGCCAGCGCCGGTGCGTCGTTGAGGCCGTCGCCGACCATCGCCGTTGGGCGCGCGGTGGCCAGCTCCGTGATCGCGGAGGCCTTGTCGGCGGGCAGCTGCTCGGCGCGGACCTCGTCGATGCCCGCCTCGGCGGCCTCGCCGTCGGCCTCGACGACCACGACGGTCATGCCGGCCTCGGCCTGCTCCCGCCGGTCGCGGCCGCGTTCGTCCACGTCGGCAGCGAGACCGCGTTCATCCTCAATTCCGCCAGGCTCATCCCGGGCCGCAGGCGAGACTGATCCCGTCATTCGCTGGGCCGTGACGTGGTCGAGCCCCGAGTTCGGCGGCGATCCGACCCGGCTCCGTTCCTCAGCCGGCCAGCTGCTCGGACTCCGGCGAACCGTGCAGCGAGCACAGCTTCACGTCGTCGCCGGTGAGGGCGAGGAACTTCTCCGCGGCGGCGAAGAGCTCGACGAGCGCCTCGGGGTGCTGCAGCGAGTAGACCGAGGCGCGGCCCTCGGGGCGGGAGACGACCAGGCCGGTCTCCTTGAGGCTGGCCAGGTGCTTAGAGACGGTGCTCTGGGACAGGCCCAGGTGCTCGGTGAGGTCGACCACCCGGTGCGCGCCGAGGCGGAGGTGCCGGAGGATCACCAGGCGCGAGGGATCGCTGAAGCTGTGGAAGAGGCAGGCCGCGGCCGTCATCTCAGAAACCTCGTCCGCCCAGGTCGCCGGTTCCGCAATCGCACTCTTCATCGCCATATGACGATGATACTCCTTCTCGGTCATGGATACGCTCCGCGACGCCGTGCGCTCAGTCGTGCTTGACCGAGGCGGGCTCGTGCTCGGCGATGTGCTCGGTCTCGACCTGGAACGTGGAGTGGTGGATCGAGACCTCGAAGTGTTCGGCGACGCAGTCTTTGGCGGCGTGCAGGGTCTCGGCGGCGTGGCCGTCGGTGAAGCACTCGTCGTCGACGACGATATGGGCGGTCAGCGTCGGCAGGCCGGTCGCGACGGTGGAGGCATGCAGGTCGTGGACGTCCTTGACGTGGTCGAGGGCGAGGATGTGCTCGCGGACCTCGTCGAGGTCCAGGCCCTTGGGGGTGAACTCCATGAGCACGCCGACCGTCTCGCGCATGAGCTTGAACGCCCGAGGCATGATGAGGGCTGCGATGAACAGGCCGGCGACGGCGTCGGCCTGCTGGAGGCCGGTCGTCGCGATGACGATCGCGGCGACGATCACCCCGAGGGAGCCCAGGGCGTCGTTGAGGACCTCGAGGAAGGCGGCGCGCATGTTGAAGTTCGCCCCGCGGCTCGAGGAGAGGATCGCGATCGCCACGATGTTCGCGGCCAGGCCGACGATGCCGAAGACCAGCAGCTCGGTCGCCGGCACCTCCGGGGGGTCGAACAGGCGGCGGACGCCGTCGACGGCGGCGTAGGTGCCGACGACCAGCAGCAGGGCCGACTGGCCGAGGGCCGCGATCACCTCGATCCGGCGGAATCCCCAGGTGCGCTTCGAGGTCGTCGGCCTGAGCGTGAGGGTCGCGGCCACCAGCGCGACGAGCAGGCCGGAGGCGTCGGCGATCGCGTGCGCGGTGTCGGTCAGCAGCGCGAGGCTGCCGGTGACGACCGAGCCGACGGCCTGCGCGACGACGATCGTCGCGGTGATCGCGAAGGCGATCCAGAGCTTCTTGCGGAAGTCCCCGGGATGTCCCGCCTCGCCGGCCGAGTGGCCGTGGTCGTGTCCTGCGCCCATGTCTGCTCGTTCTCCATCTCCTCCGCGGATCGGCGGCCGCGGCTCTCCCATTGATTCATTGACGTACGACGATGCTAACGCGTTTGGGCGATGATGACGACTCTTGGCGATGCGGTGCACGACACGCACCGAAGACCTGTGGCGAAGAAGCCGCGCCCCGGCCCGAGGACGGGAGTCGTCCTGGGACCGGGGCGCGGCTGTCGGAGGTGCCTACGGGATTCGAACCCGTGTGGGCGGCTTTGCAGGCCGCTGCCTATCCTCTCGGTCACGGCACCGCAGGTCTCAGCCCTCGTCGCCCGGGGTGAGCCCGGCGACGAGGTTGAACGCTCCGGTGAGGATGTTGCGCAACGACTTCGACAGCTACCACCCGAGGACCCGGCGGGAGAACACGTCGATGATGAACGCGGCATACACCCACCCGGCAAAGGTGCGGCAGTAGGTGATGTCAGCGACCCACAGCTGATTCGGGGCAGCCGCGGTGAAGTCGCGCTGCCCCAAATCCTCGTAGGAATCCGGTCCCCGGCCCGGGACTGTCGTGCGAGGACCCTTCGCGCGGCTGATAACGCGCAGCCCTGCGGCACGCACGAGCCGATCGACCGTGCATCGGGCAACTTGGATGCCCTCGCGGCCCAGTTGCGCGTGGACCTTCCGGGCCCGTAGACCCCGTAGTTGGCCTCGTGCACCCGGCGGATCTCAGCGAGCAGCTGCTCATCGCGCAGACGGCGGGCCGAGACAGGACGTGTCTTCGCGGCGTAGTACGTGCTCGGTGCGATCTGCGTGCCGGCTGCGGAGAGTGTGGTGCAGATCGGCTCGACACCGAATTCTTCCTTCTGGTCGTCGACGTAGTCCACGATCAGCGCTGTGGGCGTCCCGAGCATCCGCCGCGAAGAAAGCCGATGCCGAGCGCAGGATCGCGTTGGCCCGCCGCACCTCACGGTTCTCCTTCTCCAGTTCGGCCACACGAGAGGCCTCGCTGGTCGTGATCCCGGGGGTGCCTCTATGGTTTTCGTCAAGCAGCGAGAGCCACTGATGGTGTGGCTGTAGGTGTGCCCGGGTCCTGGTACAGGGTGCCATCGCGGAGCATCGCGTAGAGCACGTCCGTGCGCCGTCGGGCCAGCGCGATCAGCGCTTGGTTGTGGCGTTTGCCCTGGGCTCGTTTCCGTTCGTAGTACGCCCTGGAGGCAGGGTGTGACAGTGAAGCGAACGCTGAGAGGAACAGTGCGCGTTTGAGTCGCTTGTTCCCGCCCCGTGGTGTGCGCTCGCCACGGATCGAGGTCCCGGAGCGGCGTGTGACCGGGGCGATCCCGGCGTAGGAGGCCAGGTGCCCGGCATCGGCGAAGTCCTTGCCCACGACTTCGGTGAGGATCCGTGCTGCGGTCCTGATCCCTACTCCGGGCATCGAGATCAGGACCGGGTGAAGAGGGTGGGCCTCCACCACGGCCTCCACCTGTGAGGCCAGTCCGGCCCGCTGCCGGGTCAGTCCTGCCAGCTGCTCGGCCAGGATCGGGATCACGGTGGCCGCGGCCTGCGTGCCGGCCACCACCACGGACTGCTCGTCCAGGGCGTGGAAGATCTGTTCTGTCAGAGAGGCAGCCAGACGTGGGGCGTGCTTACGCAGCCGGGCACGCACGTGCCCCGGCCCGGCGGTCTTCAGCTGTGCAGGGGTGGGGTACCGGCTCAGCAGGTCTGCCACGGCGGGGTGGGTGATCTTGGGCCCGAGCACGCGTTCGAGTGAGGGGTGGATCTGTGTGAGCAGCCCGCGCAACCGGTTCGAGGTCGCGGTGAGTTGCGCGACGAGGTCGTCGTCGAAACCGGCGAGCATGGCCAGCTCGGCGATCTGTTCCTCATC
>NZ_FUKP01000072.1:0-14673 GCF_900163825.1 Micrococcus lylae
GCGGGGCCTCCGTGGACTACTGGGCGGAGATCGGGGCCCGCCACGGCCTGGAGCTGACCGTGGTGAACCCGGAGGTGGACCCGCGGTTCGGCTTCATGACCCTGGACTGGGACGGCAAGATCCGCATGGACTGCTCCTCCCCGAACGCCATGGCCTCCCTGATCGAGCGGATGACCCCGGATGCCGAGGGAAACGCCCCGTTCGACGTGGCCACCGGCAACGACGCCGACGCGGACCGCCACGGCATCGTCACCCCGGACGGCGGGCTGATGAACCCGAACCACTTCCTCGCCGTGGCCATCGACTACCTGTACCGGAACCGGAGCCACTGGCCGCAGGCCGCCGGCGTGGGCAAGACCCTGGTGTCCTCCTCCATGATCGACCGCGTGGCCGAGTCCCTCGACCGCGAACTGGTGGAGGTGCCGGTCGGCTTCAAGTGGTTCGTCCCCGGCCTGCTCACCGGCTCCGGCGTGTTCGGCGGCGAGGAGTCCGCCGGCGCCAGCTTCGTCACCCTGGACGGCGAGCCGTGGACCACGGACAAGGACGGCATGCTGCTGTGCCTGCTGGCGGCGGAGATCATCGCGGTCACCGGCCGCTCCCCTTCCGAGCTGTACCGGGACCTCGAGGCCCACCACGGTTCCCCGGTCTACGCGCGCATCGACGCCCCGGCCACCGCCGAGCAGAAGGCCCGCCTCAAGGAGCTGTCCCCGGAGGACGTGACGGTCACCGAGCTCGCCGGGGAGACGATCCTCGCCGCGCTCACCAACGCCCCGGGCAACAGCGCACCCATCGGCGGCCTGAAGGTGGTCACCCAGAACGCCTGGTTCGCCGCACGCCCCTCCGGCACCGAGGACGTCTACAAGATCTACGCCGAGTCCTTCCTCGGCGCCGACCACCTCGCGCAGGTGCAGGCGGAGGCCCAGAGGATCGTGGACGCGGTCATCGGCTGACCGCCCTCAGCTCCGGCACGGAGCTGAGGGCGGCCGCTTCGGTGAACTCCGCACGAGGTCAGCGCAGCTGTGACTCGTGGAACTCGCCGTCGCGCGGCTCGTCCTCAGCGCCGCCGCCGGCACCCGCACGGGCTGCGGCCCAGCTAGCACCTGCCGCAGCTCCCGCGGCGGCACCGGCGGTGGCGACTGACCCGGCGGTGGCGCGGGCCCTCTCGACGACCTGCTCACGGCGACCCCATGCACCGCTCAGGACCGAGGCGATGCGTCGACGGAAGATCACCGCACAGGCGATCAACACCAGGATCACCAGGACGATCGCCCCGATCATGACCCACCAGGCAGTGCTGACGGTCTGCATGGCGAAGGAGACGTAGGCACCCTGGTCGGAGACGACGCGGTCCCCGTCGAGGGTCCCGACCTGGACATCCTCCTCCTGGACCTTGGCACCGGTCGGACGCTCCACCGTCAAGGTCGGACGAGCAGAGTGCTCGCCCGGGAGCTTGTAGGCCAAGGCGGAGACGTCGACGTCGACGTGGGCACGGGGACGCAGACCCCCTTCGATCTCGGTCACGCCGATGCTCACGGGCATGGCAGCGTATTCGCCGATCTGACGAGAGACCTCCTCCGGGCTTCCCCTGAATCCGACGGTGAAGTCCACGCGGTCGTCCCTCTCCTCCACAGCGAGGTCGCCCTCGGCCGGCTGGAGAGCCTCCCGCAGGCGGTCACGGACGGCGTCGTCGGCATCGGCCGCGGGCACACCGAAGCTGGCCTGGACCTCGACGTCGTCGACGGAGTGGAAGGTCACCACGTGCTCTGACCTGTTCAGATCCACACGGCGATCCACGGTGAGCTCGCCCTGAGTGCCGGTGGCCGTCGGCGAAGACTGACCATCCTCGAGACGGACGTTCACGGCATAGTCGCCGGCGCGCGGACTGAGCAGCTGGGTCGCGTCCAAGCGGTAAGAGAGGACGTCCTGCACCGCAAGGGGGTCGCCGTCCACAGGCCGAGTGGACTGCTCGAGACGCACGGCGTCTTCACCCGTCACCTTCTTCAGCCGGTCTGCGATCTCCCCTGCAGTCCCCTCGCCGAGGGACACCCGGTAGCCGCCGAAGCCGTAGCCGTCCGAGGAAGTGGGTTCGAGCGAAGCGCCCTCCGGCAGCCGGTCCTCGAAGTACTTCTCCACACGCTCACGCGTCACCTTGTCCGGCTCTGATCCGTGCGTCAGCTCGAGGTTCGCCCCGAAGCGGCCCTCACCGACTCGATTCAGCACCAACTCGGCGCGGCCGAAGCCATGATCCTTGACCTCTTCCACCCGCAGCTGTCCGGTGCCGGCCTCGTAGTCCTTGCCGTCGATGACCACGGTGTCCGGGTCCGGGGAGGAGGAGACCGAGATTCCGTTCTCCTCGACGACGTCGTCGTCCTCGAGGCCCGCCTCGATCCAGCCGAGCAAGTCGGTGGAGGTGAAGTTCTCCCTCACCTGGACGCCCTCGACCAAGTCCGACTCCGTGCGGGTCTGGACGATCTCCACCTCACGGTCGACACCGGAGTCCTCGAGAAGGGCCTCGACCTTCTGCTCATAGTCCTCCACGTCGTCGTATTCGAGGCGGAAACGCAGGACCACGGCCTCCTCGCCGTCCTCGCTCTGCGTCTCCATGCCCTCATAGGACAGCTCCTCAGGCAGGTGCCTCTTGACGGACGCCTCGATGTCCGCGGCCTTCACGTCCGCGCTGTCCATCCCCTGCTGGGGGACGACGACGCCCATCTCCCGCACGCCGGAGCCGTCGTCCTCGACGGTGAGCTCGGTCTGGACGACGGCACAGCCGGTGGAGAGCAGGAACGCGGCGAGAGCGGTTCCCAGCAGCAGTCTGCGTCCCCGCATCAGGACATCCCCTCGAGCACGGAGGAGAAGACGTAGAGGATCAGCAGCGTGCCGAGGATCCAGCCGGCGAATCCCGCCACAAAGGGCATCAGGGGCGATCCCTCGAAGCGATGGCGACGATTGACGCCGATGTACATGAGCAGTTCGGCTGTCAGTCCCAGCACGGTGGCGAGGAGGCCGCCGACCACGAGGACGAACATCAGGAGGCCGGACCCCGGCAGGAGCATGCCGAGGATGCCGACCGCCGTGATGCAGGCCGGACCGGAATACGCGGTGGCGACGATCTGACCGGAGTCGGAGAACGGCACACCGGCCTTCCCGACGGCGAAGGCGAGGTGGAGCATGCCCCCGCGCAGCAGGTCGATGAGGAAGAACAGCAGGAGCGCCATCAGGAAGACCTGCAGGCTCGCCCCGAAGGAGAGGGCCCAGTAGTCGGAGTACCGGGAGAAGTATCCGCCGCTGATGCTGCGCACCATACCCATTCCGATGCCGGAGGCCCGGCCGAGGAGGACCGTGACGAACAGGGCGGTGAGCACATTGCGCAGGGCAAGCTGGATCCACCAGCCATTGCCCTGGGCGTGCCCCATGCGCAGCGCGTCGAGCGGACGGTTCTTCAGGACGGTCAGGAAGGTCAGCGGATAGGCCACGACGGCATCCAGCGCGCCGTTGCGTTGGGCCGGGCCGGCAGGGGTGGAGCCAGACGGAGCGCCGGCGGCGGAGGCCGCGGGGGAGGTCACGGAATGCTCCGGTGGCTGTGGAGTCTGATCAGTCACGGAAGTCGCTTTCGATGAAGGAGTGAACACGCGAGGCCGCCTTAGGAACACACGGTCGACATTCAGTTCCTGGTGACGACACTCTCACTCTAGACGCAGAGTTATCACAGGTCATACCTCACTGTGTGACCCATCCACACAGACTCGAAGCCGCTCCGAGGCGCCGGCACTCTCCGGACGATCGCACAGAGGCGGCGGTCAGCCGAGCGGACTACGGTGGTGGCATGACCTTCCACGAGCAGCCCCTCGACGACGCCGACGAGCAAGAGTACGCCGACCTCCACGTCCCCGCGGACACGTCCATGCTGCCGATCATGCCGATCGGCCCGCGGGCGGAGAACCCGACCGCCGCCGTGGAGCGCCTGCGCGCCGCGGCGAAGTCCCGTGCCGCCCACCCACGCCGCATGCGCGTGCACCAGCTGCGCACCATGAAGCGCATGCTGGAGGAGAACGAGTCGCGCTTCCTGGACGCCCTCGGCCACGACCTCGGCAAGTCCCCCACCGAGGGCCTGCTGACCGAGCTGATGCCGGTGCGCGCGGAGATCGACCACGCGCTGCTGCACCTGACGGACTGGATGGACAAGCGCCCCGTGAAGACGCCGCTGTCCCTGAAGCCGGCGACCGCCGAGGTGCAGGCGCGGCCGAAGGGCCTGGTGCTGATCATCGGCGCATGGAACTACCCGCTGCAGCTGGTGCTGGCCCCGCTCGTGGCCGCCGTGGCGGCGGGCAACACGGTGATCGTCAGCCCGTCCGAGAAGGCCCCGGCCACCGCCGCCGTGCTGCGCGACCTGCTGCCGACGTACCTGGACTCCGCGCTGATCTCCGTGGTGGCCGGCGGCAAGGACTGCAACACCGAGCTGCTCACCCACCCGTTCGACCACATCCTCTACACCGGCGGCGAGCGCGTCGGCCGGATCGTGTACGAGGCGGCCGCGAAGACCCTCACCCCGGTCACCCTGGAGCTGGGCGGCAAGTCCCCCGTGGTGGTCACCGAGTCCCGCAACGTCATGGCCATGGCCCGGCGCATCGCGTTCGGCAAGTTCACCAACGCCGGCCAGACCTGCGTGGCCCCGGACTACGTGCTGGCCGTGGGGGATGCCGCGCACGAGCAGCTGGTGCGGGCCCTGCCGGAGGCGATCCGCGAGTTCTACGGCGAGGACCCGCGCGTCTCCAACGACTACGGCCGCCTCATCTCCGAGGAGCACGCGAGCCGACTGCAGGACATGCTCGCCGCGGACCTGCAGGACGGGGCCCAGCTGCTGGTCGGCGGCCGGGTGGACGCCCACCACCGTTACATGGCGCCCACCGTGGTGACCGGCGTCCGCGCGGACCACGCCCTGATGCAGGAGGAGCTGTTCGGTCCGGTCCTGCCGATCCTCAAGGTGGAGACGTTCCAGGAGGCCCTGGACTTCATCACCGCGCGCCCGCATCCGCTGGCGGCCTACCTGTTCACGGACCGTCCGCGCTTCCACCGGGCGTTCGAGGAGCAGGTGCAGGCCGGTGCCGTGTGCACGGACGTGACCCTGCTGCACGCGGGCCTGACCACCCTGCCGTTCGGCGGGATCGGCGCCTCCGGCATCGGCGCATACCACGGGGAGACCGGCTTCGAGACGTTCTCCCACATGCGCCCGTCCCTGGCGAAGACCGACCAGGTGGACACCCTGAAGGTGGCCTACCCGCCGTACACCTGGTTCAAGCGCAAGGCCCTGCCGAAGATGCTCTGAGACCAAACCCGCCCCCCCTTCACGACGACGGCCGCCCACCGCGGGCGGCCGTCGTCGCGTCGTGTACGGGGCCGGCTCAGCGCTGCGGCCAGATCCCGCGGCGGGTGAAGACCTCGGCGAGCGCGTCGGCACGGTCGGTCATGATGCCGTCCACGCCCATCTCCAGCAGCCGCTCCATCTGATCGGGCTCGTCCACGACCCACACGTGCACCGGCAGGCCCGCCGCACGGCAGCGGCGCACGAAGTCGGTGGTGGCCACGGGGACGAGGCCGTGCCGGACGGGCACCTGCACGCAGTCGACGTCGAGGGCGTACCGGCGCAGCCAGCCGGTCAGTCCCAGCGGGCCCAGCAGCACGAGCGCCGCGATGGCGGCCGCCCCGCCCGACGTCGCCACCTGCTCCGGCCCGTACGCCCGGTCGGGGTGGCCGAGGTCGGCGAGGGCGCGCCGGAAGAGGCGGCGCCGCGAGTCGTGGAACGACGCGACCAGCACGCGGTCCCAGGCGTCGTGCTCGGCGAGGATGCGGGCCAGGGCCGGGGCTGAGGCGCGGTCCTTGAGGTCCACGTTCAGGCGTGCCTCGGGCAGCGCCGTGAGCAGCTCGGTGAAGCGCAGCAGCGGCTCCCCGCCGACCGTGACGTCCGCCAGCTGCTCCCACGTGTGGTCGCGCAGCCGGCCACGGCCCGTGCTGACGCGGTCCAGGGTGCCGTCGTGGAACACGACGAGCTCGCCGTCCGCCGTGGTGCGCACGTCCAGCTCGAGACAGGTGAACCCGGCGTCCACGGCGGCTTGGAAGGCGGCCAGCGTGTTCTCCCGGCGGACGTCCGCGCCGCGGTGCGCAAACCCCACCGGCCAGCCGTTCCGGGCCGGCAGCGAGTCCGTGAGATACGGCGGCGGGGTGCGGCGGGAACGCTCGACGGCGCGCTGCACCGACGCGCGGACGCGCCCGGCGGCGTCACGGGTGGAGGACAGTCCGGAGGTCAGGCGGGAGGTCAGGCTCACGGCACGAGCCTACGACGCGTCCCACCGCCCCGCGGGGCTGCCTCGGTCCACGGCCGACGCCCCATCGCCACGCCCGACCCCGCCCCGCGCGCCCGGTGGGCGGGCCGGTGAAGGCGAGGGGCGTCGTCGGGAAGCGGTGCCGGGGCCCTGCCCCGCCCCGCGCACCCGGCGGTAGGCTCGACGGCGTGACTGAACGCCAGACCTACCTGCTCGTCGACGGCGAGAACATCGACGCCACCCTCGGCACCTCCATCCTCCAGCGGCGCCCCCACCCGGAGGAGCGGCCGCGCTGGAACCGGGTGCGCGAGTTCATCGAGGACGAATGGGAGCAGCCGGTCACGGCGCTGTTCTTCCTCGCGATCGACGGGGAGGTCCCGCTGGCCTTCGTGCAGGCGCTCCTGGCGATGGGGTACCAGCCGGTCATGCTGCGCGGCGCCGGCAAGGTGGTGGACCTCGGCATCCAGCGCACCGCCGAGGCCCTCACCGAACGGGACGGGGACGTGGTCCTCGCCAGCCACGACGTCGACTTCCTCCCCCAGATGACCGCCCTCGCCGAGGACGAGGACCGGCGCGTGGCCCTCATGGGCTTCAACGAGTTCATCGCCGGCGGGCTGCGGGAGATCCCGGGCATGGAGGTCTGGGACATGGAGCACGACGTCCAGGCCTTCGACGCCCCGCTGCCGCGCATGCGCGTGATCGACATCGAGGACTTCGACCCGTTCGAGTTCCTCTGAGCGCCGCGCCGGCGCGGCCCGGGTGAGACATGACACGGTGAATCCTCCCCGTTCAGAGGACGGGGCTATGCTCGGGGGCCGACGTCCCGAGGGAGCCCGCTCGGGACGTGTGGTCCCCACGCCCCCTGCGCAGCGCGCATGCGCGGAGGCCGGGACGGCAACGTTCCCTCTTCCCGAAAGGTCCCGCCGTGGCCCCCACCGAGCCGACGCCGAGCTCCGCCACCACCGCCGCCTCCGACCCCGGCCGCGGGGCCGAGCAGAACGGCCTGCGCCGCTCCCTGGCCTCCCGCCACCTGACGATGATCGCGATGGGCGGTGCGATCGGCACCGGCCTGTTCGTGGCCTCCGGCAACACGATCGCCACGGCCGGTCCGGGCGGTGCGCTGCTGGCCTACGTGGTCATCGGGTTCATGGTGTTCCTGCTCATGCAGTCCCTCGGCGAGATGGCCACCTACCTGCCGGTCTCCGGCGCGTTCGAGGAGTACGCGACCCGCTTCGTGAGCCCCTCGTTCGGCTTCGCCATCGGCTGGAACTACTGGTACAACTGGGCGATCACCGTGGCCGCCGAGCTCGTGGCCGCCGCACTGGTGATGCGGTACTGGCTGCCGGAGGTGCCCTCCTGGGTGTGGTCCGCGCTCTTCCTGGCCCTGCTCTTCGGGCTGAACGCCCTGTCCACGCGGGCCTACGGCGAGTCCGAGTTCTGGTTCTCCCTGATCAAGGTGCTCACCGTGGTGGTGTTCCTGGTCCTGGGCGTGCTGATGATCCTGGGCATCATCGGCGGCGGCTCCCCGGGCTTCGAGAACTGGACCACCGGCGAGGCCCCGTTCGTGGACGGCGGGGCCGGCATCCTGGCGATCTTCCTGGTGGCCGGCTTCTCCTTCCAGGGCACCGAGCTGGTCGGCGTGGCCGCCGGCGAGGCCGAGAACCCGGAGAAGACCGTGCCGACCGCCATCCGCACCGTGTTCGTGCGCATCCTGCTGTTCTACGTGGGCGCGATCGCGATCGTCGGCTTCCTCATCCCCTACACCAGCCCCCACCTGCTGGGCTCCGAGGTGGAGGACATCTCCATCTCCCCGTTCACCCTGGTGTTCGAGAACGCCGGTGTGCTGGCCGCCGCCTCCGTGATGAACGCGGTGATCCTGACCGCCATCCTGTCCGCAGGCAACTCCGGGCTCTATGCCTCCACCCGCATGCTCTACGCCCTCGCTGCCTCCGGGAAGGCGCCGGCCGTGCTGGCGAAGGTGAACCGCCGCGGCGTGCCGATGAACGCGCTGATCATGACCACCGTGGTGGGCGCCGGCTGCTTCCTGACCACCCTGATCGGGGACGGCGCCGCCTACGTCTGGCTCGTCTCCGCCTCCGGCCTGGCCGGGTTCATCGTGTGGATGGGCATCGCGTGGAGCCACTACCGCTTCCGCAGGGCGTTCGTGGCGCAGGGCCGTGACCCGAAGGAGCTGCCGTACCGGGCGGCCCTGTTCCCGGTCGGCCCGATCGTCGCCCTGGTGCTGTGCGCCGTGGTGATCCTCGGGCAGAACGTGGAGGCCTTCACCGGCTCCGGCGGCGTGGATCTGCTGGCCGCGGCCACCGCGTACATCGGACTGCCGCTGTTCCTGGGGCTGTGGCTGGTGCACCGCCTGGTCACCGGCACGGCGTCCCGCATGGTCCGCTACGAGGAGGCGGACCTGTCCCGGTCGCTGGACTGAGGCCGGGCGCCGCTCATTCGGGCAGGGTGAGCAGGTGCTCGATCGCCTCGGCCACGCCGTCGTCGTCACAGGTGCCGACCACCGCGTCCGCGGCGGCCACCAGCTCAGGATGGCCGGAGGCCACGGCCAGGCCGAGGCCGGCCCACTGGAGCATCTCCATATCATTGGGCATGTCCCCGAAGGCGACCACGTCCGCGGCGGCGATCCCCCTCTGTTCCGCATACTCCTCCAGGGTGGCGGCCTTGTGCACCCCGTGCTGCGCCATCTCCACCAGCGGCAGGTCCGGCGCTGAGTGGGTCACGGAGACGATGTCCGCCACGAGGGCGCGGGCCCGGAGGAGCAGCTCGTCCGCGCCGTGCCGGGCGGAACGGGCCATCAGCTTCACCACGGTGGCATCCTCATCCAGCAGCCGCTCAAGCCGGTGGGACGCCCCGGTGGCCGCCCCGGCGACGCCCTCGGCCCGCTTGCCGAAGGCCGGCTCCCACACGAAGCCCTCCAGGGTCTCGGCACCGAAGCTGGCGGACTCGTCCTCGGCCCGCAGCCGCGCCATCGCCTCCACCACGGCGGCCCGCTCCATCCCGTGGGAGAGCAGCACCTCGTCCGTGGCGGGGTCCACCACCACGGCGCCGTTGGAGCAGATCACCGGGCCGACGGTGCCCAGCTGCTCCCGCAACGGGCCCAGCCAGCGCAGCGGCCGGCCGGTCACGAACACCACGGTGATCCCGGCGTCGTGGGCGGCCTGCAGCGCCCCGATGGTCCGCGGGGAGAGCCACCCGGTACGCGTGTGTGCGTAGCCGATCACCGTGCCGTCCAGGTCCGTGGCCACCATGCGCGGCCGACGGCGCACTCCGGCCAGGGCGGCGGCGGCACGGAGGGCAGACATGCCCCTCAGTCTAGGCGGCGACCGCTTCCCGACGACGGCCCCTCACCCCCGGCGGCCGCCGCCCCCGGGTTCGGCGACTCGGGGCAACCCGACTCCGGGGCGACACCGCCGCGGACCCTTTACCGGACGGCGGCGGGCCGGCCAGAATGGCGGCGTGACCACACAGAACCGTGCCCCGCAGACCGTCACCGTCACCGGCGCCGCCGGCAACATCGGCTACGCCCTGCTCTTCCGCATCGCCGCAGGCCAGATGCTGGGTGAGGACACCCCGGTGCGCCTGCGCCTGCTGGAGGTCCCGGCCGCGCTGAAGGCCGCCGAGGGCACCGCCATGGAGCTCGCCGACTGCGCGTTCGGCCTGCTGGACTCGGTGGATGTCACCGACGACCCGTCCCAGGCCTTCAACGGCACCCACCACGCCCTGCTCGTGGGCGCCCGCCCGCGCACCGCCGGCATGGAGCGCGGCGACCTGCTTCAGGCCAACGGCGGCATCTTCGGACCGCAGGGCAGGGCCATCAACGAGCACGCGGACGACGCGGTCCGCGTGGTCGTGGTCGGCAACCCGGCCAACACCAATGCCCTGATCGCCCAGCAGCATGCCCCGGACGTCCCAGCCTCCCGCTTCACCGCGTTGACCCGCCTGGACCACAACCGCGCCGTCGCCCTTCTGGCCGCGAAGGCCGGCGTGACGGTCGAGGACGTGGACGGCGTGACCATCTGGGGCAACCACTCGGCCACCCAGTTCCCGGACCTCACCCATGCCCGCGTGCGCGTGGACGGTGAGTGGAAGCCAGCCCTCGAGGTGGTGGACAGCGCCTGGACCGGTGACGAGTTCATCCCGCGCGTGGCCCAGCGCGGCGCGGAGATCATCTCCGTGCGCGGTGCCTCCTCGGCAGCCTCCGCCGCGTCGGCGACCATCGACCACATGCGCGACTGGGCCCTGGGCACCGGCACCGGCCCGGACGGCTCGGCCCGCCGCACCTCCGCCGCGATCGTCTCGGACGGCTCCTACGGCGTGCCGGAGGGCCTGATCTCCTCGTTCCCGGTGACCTCGGACGGCGGCGAGTGGCAGATCGTGCAGGACCTGGCCCCGGACGAGGCCGCCCTGCCCGGCGCCGGCGAGCGCCTGGCCGCCACCGTGGCCGAGCTCGAGTCCGAGCGCGACGCCGTGAAGGAGCTCGGCCTCGTCTGAGCCACCCCCCTGACGCTTTCGTTCGGGAAACCGTCGCGTCCCGGAGCACTTTCGTTCGGGAAAGTGTCGCGTCCCAGCGTACTTTCGTTCGGGAAAGTGTCGCGTCCCAGCGTACTTTCGTTCGGGAAAGTGTCGCGTCCCGGAGCACTTTCGTTCGGGAAAGTGTCGCGTCCCAGCGTACTTTCGTTCGGGAAAGTGTCGCGTCCCAGCGTACTTTCGTTCGGGAAAGTGTCGCGTCCCTCGGAACGCTCCCGTCCCGACCGCCTCTATAAGCCGGCCCCACGACGCCGGCCGCTCACCCTGAGAAGGCGAGCGGCCGGCGTCGTTGTCCACGCGTGACGGACCGGACGACTCAGTCGTCCACGAGCTCCGCACGGGTCGGCGGGTCGGCGCCGGGGCGGGACGACGTGATGGCCGCGGCGCGGCAGGCGTAGATCAGCACGGACTCGAGGTCCTGGTGGCCGATGGCGTGCAGCTGCTCGCGGTTCTCGGCGCCCAGCAGGCAGCGGTCGTTCAGGGCGGCCAGCAGCGCGGCGGTGAAGGAGTCGCCGGCGCCCACCGTGTCCGCGACGTCCACGGGGATGATAGGGCGCTCGTAGTCCTCGTGCGCGGTGACCGCCATGATGTCCTCGGCGCCGCGGGTCATCACCACCAGGGCCGGGCCCATCTGCTGCCAGGCCCGGAGGGAATCGAGCAGCGGACGGTCCGGGTACAGCCAGGCGATGTCCTCGTCCGAGGCGTGCACCACATCCGCCAAGCGCACCGACTCCTCGGCACGGTTCCGGGCGAACTCCCGGTCCGGGACGATGCTCGGGCGCACGTTGGGGTCGTAGCTGAGGGTGGTGGTCGGCTGGAGCAGCTCGAGCAGGCGCATCACCTCGGCGTCGCCGGGGGCGAGCATGGTGGCGATCGACCCGGCGTGCAGGTGGAGCAGGCGGCCCCCGACGTCCCCCTCGTAACGGGAGACGAGCTCGCCGGCGGAGGGGAGGGTCCAGTCGAGGTCGAACTCGTAGCTGGCCGCACCCGTGGGATCCAGGCGGGCGGTCGCCTGGGAGGTGGGCGCCGAGTCGGGGCCGAGGAGGGAACGGACACCGTTGTCACGCAGGTGAGCGGCGATCATCTCGCCGTACTCGTCCGAGCCGTAGCGACCGGCGAACAGCGCCGGCAGGTCCAGGCGGCTCAACCCCACCGCGACGTTGAGGGGGCTGCCGCCGACATGCGCTCGGGGTGTGGCGGTGTCCGAGACCACCACGTCCACGAGGGCCTCGCCAATCACACCGAAGTAGTCAGACACATCTCCACGGTACCCTACGGTCCATGGCCGAACGTGGGCTTTTCCACAGTGCTGGAGCGCTCCACAGCGGCCTCGCACGCCCCGGCGGCGGCTCCACGGAACCCGCCCGGAGGCATCCGTCGTCTCGCCCCTGGAGGACCCGCATGTCCCATCCCCCCGAGCGCACCGCAACGCACCGCGACCCGAACGGCCCGCGCCGCCGCTTCGGCTGGACCGTCCACGGCGATGGCAGGACCATCACCGCCGGCACCGTGGTGGGCCCGCAGGAGCGCCTCAGCTGGGGCCGCACCGTGGGCATCGGCGTGCAGCACGTGATGGCCATGTTCGGCGCCACCGTGCTCGTCCCCGCCCTGACCGGCATGCCGGCCACCACCGCCCTGTTCTTCTCCGGCCTCGGCACCCTGCTGTTCCTGCTGATCACCGGCAACCGCCTGCCGTCCTACCTGGGCTCGTCCTTCGCGTTCATCGCCCCGATCACCGCCGCCGTCTCCATGGCCGGCGTGGGCGCGGCGCTCGGCGGCATCCTGACCGTGGGCGTCCTGCTGGCGCTGATCGGCCTGGTGGTGCACCTGGCCGGCACCGGCTGGATCCATGCGCTGATGCCGCCGGCGGTGATGGGCACGATCGTCGCCCTGATCGGCCTGAACCTGGCCGGTTCCACCACGGACGGCATGGTCGAACTGCCGGTGACCACCTTCGGCACCGCCCTGGCGATCGTCCTGTCCGCCGTGCTCTTCCGCGGCCTGCTCGGGCGCCTGTCCATCCTGGTGGGCATCGTGGTCGGGTACCTGCTGGCGCTGGCCCAAGACCAGGTGGACTTCGCCCCGATCGGCGAGGCGGCCGTCGTCGGGCTCCCCGAGTTCCACCTGCCGGAGTTCCGGGCCGAGGTGGTCTTCCTCTTCCTGCCGGTGGTGCTGGTGCTGGTGGCGGAGAACATCGGCCACGTGCGCACCGTGGGCCTGATGACGAAGACCGACCTGGATCCGCTGACCGGCCGCGCCCTCTTCGCCGACGGCCTGGCGACCAGCCTGTCCGGCCTCGGCGGCGGCGTCGGCACCACCACGTACGCGGAGAACATCGGCGTGATGGCGTCCTCCAAGGTCTACTCGACCGCCGCCTACTGGGTGGCCGGCCTGACCGCGCTTGCCCTGGCGTTCTTCCCGAAGTTCGGTGCCGCCGTGGCCACCATCCCGGCCGGTGTGGCCGCGGGTGCGGGCATCGTCCTCTACGGCATGATCGGCGTGATGGGCGTGCGCATCTGGGTGCAGAACCGCGTGGACTTCTCCAACACCATCAACCTCATGACCGCCGGCACCGGCCTGATCATCGCGATCGCCGACCCGGTCCTGATGATCGGCGACCTGGCGTTCGGCGGCATCACCCTCGGCACCATCGCGGCGCTGGGCGTCTACCACCTGATGACCGCGGTGGCGCGGGTGCGCGGCACCGAACCGGTCTCCGAGGACGACCTCGAGGAGTACGAGGCCTCGCAGGCCGGCCGGCTGGGCTGAGGCCAGTGGGTTCCGGGGCCTTCGTTCTCATCCCGGAGCCTTCGTCCTCATCCCGGAGCCCTCGTTCCGATTCGGAGCATGCCTGGCGTGCTCCGGATCGGAACGAAGGCTTCCCCGTGGCCCCTTCCCGACGACGGCCGGTTCAGATCGCCGGGCCGTGTGCCCTCATGCCTGCGTCACCAACCAGACCAGCACCGGCCAGCCGTTGGTGATCAGGTGCGCCAGAATCGTGAACCAGAGGTTGCGGAACCGCCACCACAGGATCCCGAGGAACAACCCAAAGGTGCCCTGCACGACAACCACCTGGGCGACGTCCAGCATCAGGTTTCCAGAGCCGTGGCTGGTCAGGTGCATGAGCCCGAAGAACGTAGAGGCCAGGGCGATGCCGGCTGGAGCCCCGAGCAGCGCCTCCAGGCGTGTCTGCAGCCAGAGCCGGAAGAACAGCTCCTCGCCGACGCCGGCGGTGACCGCGGTGGCTGTGGCGCCGATGATCACCAGCTCCAGCGGGACGTCACCCGGATCCCATGGACTGACCCATGGCATCAGCTGGCTCACCACCGTGTAGACCACGACCGCCAACGCCGGCATCCACCAGCGCCATGCTCCCGCCGGACTGTGGAGGCGGACTGCGCGGGATCGCCACCTCCGCAACCACATCACCAGACCGGGCACGAGCATCAGCAGGAGCGCCTTGAGCAGTACCTGCCCCTCGGGTGTCACCGGCAGGAGCCTGGGAGCGAGGAGGTAAACGGCCAGCAGGCCGAGGAGCATGGCTGTGGACCCGATCAGAGCGGAGGACTCCCCCGGAACGGCCGGCAGCCGTGGTCGCTTCCGCGTGAACAGGAGCACGACCACGATGCCGGCCGCCGGTCCGAGGAGCGGTTCCCACAGGGGCTGCCGTGGAGCCGCATCATCCGCCGAGACGACGAGCCCGTCCGGGAATGCCGTCGCTGTGACGATCAGGGAGGACGCGTAGAGAAGGGGCGTGTCAACTTGTCTGTGTAAGCGGGGTGGTCACAGGTAGGGGTTGATCCGG
>NZ_FUKP01000073.1:0-62882 GCF_900163825.1 Micrococcus lylae
GGGTCTTCGGTGGGGTCCTCGGACGGCGTCGGGTCCTCGGAGGGGGTGGGGTCCTCAGTGGGCTCGGTCGGGGTGCCCGACGGCGAGGCATACGGCTCCTGTGACGGCGTGGGTTCCTCGGACGGGTCGTCGGACGGGCTCGGCGTCGGGTCCGCGGTGGGGTCCCCAGCGGGCTCGGTCGGATCGCCCGACGGGCTCTGCGACGGATCCTCGGACGGCGTCGGTTCCTCCGTGGGGGAAGCGGTCGGCTCCTCGGTCGGCTCCGGGGTGGTGGTCTCCGCACTCGACCACGGCGCGGGGGTCGGCTCGGCGGTCTCCACAGCGTGGGCCGGGCCGGCGAGCACGGCGGCAGAGAGCAGCACGCCGGTCACGCCGAGGGCGCGCGCGTGTGCGGAGCCGGTGGTGCTGCGTGCGGTCATCAGTGGGTCCCCTCCGGGCTCATGGCCGGTGCCGGTGCAGTCAGGTCTGGATGCACGAGGGCCGGTCGGCCGCATGTCGAACGCCTGCAAAGACGATTCTAGCGGCTCACCGGCCCTTGTGACACTCCTGTGTCCATGCCCTGGGCGTGGTCTCATGCCCAGGTCAGCGCCCCGCCGGGCGGGGTGTCACGGACTCAGAGGCGGGTGACGTTGGCGGCCTGCAGGCCCTTGTCGCCCTGGACGGTCTCGAACTCCACGCGGTCGTTCTCCTGGAGCTCCTTGAAGCCCTGCGCCTGGATGGCGGAGTAGTGCACGAAGACGTCGGCGGAGCCGTCCTCCGGAGCGATGAAGCCGAAGCCCTTCTCGGTGTTGAACCACTTGACGGTGCCCACGGTCATGGGGGTGTCCTTTCGCTGTGCCCGCCTGCGGTGCGCAGGCTGTCGGCGTCGGTGCCGTGCAGCGGGGTCGCGGCACGGGTGAAGCGGTGACACTGCACCGCGAAGACCAACGCCCCCTGGCCGTCAGGCCCGGGTACTGCAAGAAGACGGGTAAACAGGGAGAACTGCTTCTTGCCCATCGTCTCACGTTTCCCGACGACGGCGGTACACCGGCCGCTGTCCTCCCGGCCCTGTCGCAGGGAGGGGACAGGCGGATGACGCGGGGCGGCCGTCGTCGTGCCTCCCGCCGCCGGCGGGCGGAGGCGAGCCGGGCGGATCAGGCGAGCGGGCGCAACCCGGTGAAGGCGTTGTGGTGCAGGGCTGCCGGGGCGTGGACGTCCGTGTGGTCGGCGAAGCCCAGGACCTCCATCAGGACCACTGTGTGGTCGCCGGCGTCCACCTCGGCGTGCAGGCGGGTCTCCAACCACAGCGAGGAGCCCTCGAGCAACGGGGTGCCCCGGCCCGTGCGGTGCAGCTCCAGCCCGGCGAGGCGGTCTCCGGTGCGGGAGGCCAGCTGACGGCACAAGTGGTGCTGCTCCTCGGCGAGCAGGGAGACGCCGAGGGTGTCCGCGTTCCGCAGACGCGTCCACGTGCGGGAGGACTTCTGCGCGGAGAAGGACACCAGCGCAGGCTCCCAGGAGATCCCCACGGCGAAGGAGGAGGACACCATCACCTCGTCCACACCGTCCGACCGGCCGGTGACGGCCACCGCGCCGGTGGGGAACGCGCCGAGTCCTCGGCGCAGGTTCAGGGGTGTGATGTCCTCGTCCCACCGCGGATGCGCGGCGGTGGCGGGGGAGAGCAGTGCGGTGGTGGTCATGCGTCGGATCCCTTCGGAACGGACGCGGCCCTGCGGTGCAGGCGGGCGGACCGACGTGTCCGCAGAGACGCTGTACTTGCCCAACCGGGGTGCCGGAGGGCCGAATCCTCACCTGGAGCACCCCACTGCAGCGTTGAGAGGGTTGCCGTCCCGCCGGCCAGGGCCGTGAATGGCGGGAACTCGTGATTCTGGGCTCCACGGTAGGAGCGGGCACGCCGGGGCGTCAAAGGTGTCGACCCTGTGAACGACACGCGAGGTCACACCGATGCCGTCGCCGTGCCGAGCAGCGGCGAAACGACGGTTTTCCTGCGCCGTAGTCTCGGCGGAGCACTGCCAGAATGTGATGCTTGACACATCTAGGGCGGCTGGGTCAGGATGACGCTACTCGAGAGAGGGGGGGAGCTCGAGACCGCAACCCGCGGCCCCACGGCCGGTTCACCTGAAAGGGGTCGGATCATGTGGATGGACATCAAGAAGAAGCTGTCGGCGGTATCGGCAGGGGTCGTTGTGGCAGCTGCGCTGACGGCAGCCCCGGGAGCGGGGGCGGTGACCTCATCCCCGGAGGGGGGTGTCATCTCGCCGAACGCCGACTGTGCAGAGGAGAGTTGGACGACTGTCAATGTGACCTCGAATACCTTCAAGAAGTCCCATTCGGCTTATTCCTCTGTGTCTGGGGCGCCCGGCGTGACCCTCTCCATCGCGACTGGACGAACGTTTGCCGTCAGCGGGGACATTACGGGCGAGGTGTCAGGTGATGTTCGTGCAATCCTCGCGGGTGTTTCGGCCAAGGTAGGCACCCGAGTGGGTGTCACCTATTCCTCCACCAATACGATCAGTGGAGCGTGGAAGGTGCCGGCTAGCTATAAGAACGGTGGCAAGCTCGTGATTGGTGCCAAGCGGGCTAAGGGAACTTGGAAGCGCCAGATGCTGACCAGGAACTGCAAGGTAGTGACCGTGCGTAGCGGGTCGTTCACCACTCCATGGCAGCAGTTCCACTTTCAGCACTACCGTCTCTGACCCAGGGGAAGTGCTCCGGCGTCGAACTCGAAAGGTTCGGCGCCAGAGCACTCCCGTTTCGTTCACTCATGACAAGAAGGTCAATCATGTCCTCCTTCCCCCTCCTGCGATCTACTCGTTGCGCCTCGGTTATCGTCGCGGCGATTCTCTTCGGTACAGCCATGACAGGATGCTCCTCCGCCTCGGACAACAAGACGTCCAGTTCGGGGGAATCCAGTGTTGCAGCGTCATCGAGTGACCCGGCACACGCGTCCGCATCTTCTGCGGAGTCCACGGCCGCTTCCGGCGCGGGCTCGTCAGGCTCGGACGCTGAGGAGGCGCTTCCGGCCGCTCTCTTCGAGGAGGACGGGATGACGTTGGTCGAGTACTCACGCCAGCATCCGGATGCCGGCTACCTCGACCCGGCGACGGAGTCTGTGCTCGAGGAAGCGGTCGGGACCGGTTCGCAGGAGATCACCGTGGATGCACAGAAGGGTGCGGTTCTGCGGGTCATCCTGCTCTGCCCCTCGGACGCGACGGGTAAGACGGATATTCACACCTCTCGGGAAGGCGAGGACGAGAAGACGTGGATGGCCGGCTCGGAGGGTGCGTGCGGTGACTGGTCTGCGGCGACGGCTCCCGTGCCAGAGGCCGGACCCATGACCTTCACGGTCACGGTGGACAACGATTCCCCGTTCCGGGTCGTCCTGACTGCACTCTCCGAATGACGCAGCCTCGGAGAAGGGGCGCGGCGGGACGTGAATCCCCGGGAGAAGCGTCTCGCCGCACCGCTCCCGCCTGGCCGGCTCTGCCGAGCGTTCGCATGCTCCGGCTGGTGGCCGGTGCCCTTGCCCTGACACTTGTCGTGGGCCTCACCGTCCAGGCGCAGGCCACACAGCGGCTCCGGGACCTTGTCGATCGCAGCTGGCGCGGTACCTACGACCTCGTCGTCTCCGCCCCCGGTGCCGCCCCGAGCTCTGAAGCGCTCTCCGCTCCGCTGGACACGGCCGCGTGGACGAGCTCGGCCGACCGCCTCAGCACCGCCGACCTCGACCGCATCCGCGCGGTGTCCGGCGTCGAGGTCGCCGCCCCGCTCGGCGACCTCGGCGTGCGCAGCGTGGCCAACCAGGATGCCGTGATGATCGGGTACCCGGCGGACGGCAGCGTGGAGGGTCCCCGCGCGTTCGACCTGGAGGCCCGTGTCCACACCGACGACGGCCTCGGCCGCCGTCCCGTGCTCGGTATGGACACCACGCTCATCGGTTATTTCTCCGACGATGGCCCGATCGAGGACGCCCGGCCGCTGCTGGAGGACCAGGCTGTCTGCGATCCAGCTCCTCCTGAGCCCGGCCCCTGCACGGACGTCGAACTCCCCACGCTCGCCCTCGGACCCCGCGGACGCACACCCGAGCCTGCGCAGCGTGAGGTCCCCGCCGGCACCTACTGGGCCGCCCCGTGGGCGGAACCCGACCCGCAGGGCAACCGGATGGTGGTGGTGGACGCCGCGGCGGAGGCGACGTTGCTGGACCTCGGCGGCAACACGGCCGCCGCGGACGCGTTCCGTGTGCTCGCCCAGTCCTCGCCTGCCGGGTCGCTCTCCGCAGTGGTCGACCGTCTCTCGGGCGCAGCAACCGAGGAGGCACGTGCGCTCGTCGAGGCGAAGGACCGGCTCCCCGCCCACCTGCAGATCCTCGCGGACACCACCGGTCGCTCCGCGGAGTCCCTGAGCGCGGTCCCCGTGCTCGCCACGAGCGTCGGCTCGGCGCCCTTGTCCCTGGAGGTGCGCGCCAAGCCCTACCGCGAACCGGCCACCCGCCTGCGCATCGAGCAGGCTCCGGTGGACCCACGGGACCCCACCGGTCCGCGCGGCATGCTCGGCCTGCCCACCTGGGAGCTGCCCACGGGCGGTCTGGCGACGCAGGAGGACGTCTCCACCTCCGACGTCTCGGGGCGGTTCGGCGGCCTCGGCCTCGGGGTCACCGTCATCCCCGTGCCCGGGCTGACCACGGGCCAGGACCCGGTCCTGAGCTATGACTCACCTCGTCTGTCTCTGGTACAGGAGACGCGCACCCTCACCCGGCCGACGACGGCGGACGGGAACCTGGCCGAGGCCGCCGGCGTGGAGACCGCCTCTGGGACGCTCCCCGGCCGGCCCGAGGTCGCCGTCGCCCGGGCCCTGCCGGCGTCCACGTCCCGCGAGTCCGCCTACTACGCGGCCACCGACGACGGGCGTCGCTTCGGCACGGGCGACGCCCCGCTGCTGGTCAGCGTGGGCACCCTCGTCCCCGAACCGGACACGGACCTGGCGGGGATCGCCCCGCTGCTCACGGATGTGGAGCTGCCCACGACCCTCGTCGCGGACCCGGACGGCACCCCGCGCGAGGTGCGTCTGCAGCCTGCCTCCACCGGCTTCGGCCTGGCCAACCAGATGCCCGCCGCCTATGTCGACGCGGCCTCGGCCGCCACCCTCGGGCTGGAACGGCCCTTCAGCACCGTGCGGGTCCGGGTGGCCGATGTGGGGGAGGACCTCACACCGGAGAACCTCGCCACGATCGACGCAGTGGCCCAGCAGCTGAAGGACGCCGGATTCGCGGTGACCACCGTGGCCGCCTCCAGCCTCTCGCCCCGGCAATTCCAGGTGGTGTCCTACCGGTTCGACTCCACCGACGGCGAAGCCCACACCGGCCCGCTGGGCACCGTGCGCCAGCTCGGCCCGGAGCTGGCCGCCTCCCAGCGGGTCTCGGCGGCGGTCGGGTCCGCGGGGACCGCGCAGGCCATGACGGTGACCGCGCTGCTGACCGGCCTGGCAGGCCTGTGCATCCTGGCGGCGGCCCGGCCGCGACGCCGTCGGGCCGGTGTGCTGGCTCTCCAGGGCTGGACGCGCGGGGCCACGGTGAGACGCCACCTGAAGGAGGATGCTCCTACGCTCATGGTGCTCGCCCTCACCCTCGCCGCGCTCACCGCGGCCGGGGCCACGACCGCACGCATCGGGGTCGAACCCCCGCTGGTGGCCGTGGGCCTCGGGGCGACGGCGGTGCTCGCCGCCGCCATCGTGACCACGGCGGTGACCGCCGCCCGTCCCACGACCGCCGACACCCGGGAGCACGCCACCCGGTCGACGGGTCCGGCCCGGCCGGCCCGCACGGCAGCCGCGCTGCTGACCCGGTGGACAGCCCGCACATGGCCGCGCCTGCTCACCGGCGCCGCCTACCGGGCGGCCGTCGCGGTGGGGGCGGGGCTGCTGGTCGCCGTCGTCCTGCAGGCCCGCCGCGAGGCTGGCACCTCCCTGCTGGCCGGGGCCGCCGTGGCGCAGGACCTGCCGTTCCGGCTGGCGTTGGGGGCGCTGGCCGCCGTCGTGGGGATGATCCTGCTGGTGCAGCTGCATCGCGTGGAGGGGGACACCGTCCGTGCTGAGGCTATCGTGCTGCTGCTGGCGGGCTGGTCCCGGGCCAAGCTGATGGTCAGGCACCTGCCCACTCTGGCCGTCGAGGCGGCCGTGGCAGGCCTGGTGGCAGGGCTCGTGCTGGTTCTGCTCACCCCGGCGGTGGACCTGCCGCCGGTGGTGGGAGCGGCCGGTCTCGGACTGCTCCTCACCCTCCTGATCACCCTGTTCACCCGGCGAGCCCAGCTCGCCCGTGCCTGGAAGGGGCAGCCCGCATGACCGCGATCGCGCCCGTTCTCACCCTCGACCGCGTGCAGGTCGGGTACCGCAGTCCGGACGGCGGCACCCGCGTGCTCATCGAGGGGTTGGATCTCTCGCTCCACCCCGGGGAGATCGTGGGGCTGTGGGGGCGTTCGGGCACCGGGAAGTCCTCCCTCATCCGCCATCTTGCCGGGCTGACGATCCCGTTGGCGGGCCGGATCCGCTACCGCAGTCCCGACGGCGGGCTGGACGGGGACCTCGGCGGGTTCGCCGCGGAGGCCCTGGCACGGTACCGGCGTGAACACCTGGGGTACGTGGACCAGTCCTGCGAGCTGATCGGGGAGTTGTCCGCGCTGGACAACGCGGCCATCTGGGTCCACGGCGGGCCTGTCGCCGGCTCGCCCCGGGACGCACTGGACACGGTCCGGACCCAGCTGGAACGCCTTGGCCTGGGGCACCGGCTCGGCGCACCCGCCTCCCGGCTCTCCGGCGGCGAAGCCCAGCGGGTGGCGATCGTTCGGGCACTGGCCAAGCACCCGCACCTGGTCGTGGCCGATGAACCCACCGGGCACCTCGACGCCACCACGGCCCGCGAGGTCATCGCCCTGCTGCGCGAGCACGCGCAGGCTGGGTCCGCGATCCTCGTGGCCAGCCACGACCCGCTCGTCCACGCTACGGTGGACCGGGCCGTCCGGGTCGGTGAGGACTGACTCGCCCTCAGCGCCGGCCCCGCAGCCGGTCGATCTCGCGGCGCTCCTTCTTGGTGGGCCGCCCGGCGCCGCGCTCGCGCACGGGCACGGCGAGCAGCTCGCGGGGGATCGGCGGTGGCGAGTGGTCGATGTACTGCCGCTGCGCCACCGGGGCGCCCACGCGCTTGGAGATCAGCCCGGTGACCTGCAGGATGCGCTCGCGGTGGTCTTTGCGCAGGCGCACCGTGTCCCCGACCGCCAGGGTGTGCGCCGCCTTGACGGGCTCCCCATTGACGCGCACGTGTCCGCCCCGCACCGCAGCGGTGGCGGCCGAGCGGGTCTTGTACATGCGGACCGCCCACAGCCAGGCGTCCAGACGGACGGCGCTCACCGGTCAGCTCCGGCGGATCCGCATGGCGGCGCCGTGGCCCTCCAGGCCCTCGTCATGGGCCAGGGCGCTGACACCGTCGATCAGCTCCTCCAGGCCCTGCGCGTCGTAGCGGATGAGCTGCTGCAGACGCAGGAACGTCACGGTGTTCAGACCGGAGGAGAAACGAGCGGTGCCGGAGGTCGGCAGCACGTGGTTGGACCCGGCGGAGTAGTCGCCCAGCGGCACCGGGGCGTGCGGGCCCACGAAGATCGCGCCGGCATGGGTGACCCGGCGGGCCACCTGTTCCGGGTTGCGGGTGTGCACCTCCAGGTGCTCGGCGGCGTAGGCGTCCGCCACCTGCACCGCATGGTCCATGTCCCGCACCAGCAGGACGCCGGACTGCGGGCCGGTCAGGGCGGTGCGGATCTGCTCGGCCAGCGGCAGCCGCGGGGCCTGGCGCTCCACCTCCGCCAGCACGTCCCGGACGAGCTCCTCGGAGTCCGTGATGAGCACCGAGGCGGCCAGCGGGTCATGCTCGGACTGGCTGATCAGGTCCGCGGCCACCCAGGCGGCCTGCGCCGTGCCGTCGGCGATCACCGCGATCTCGGACGGGCCGGCCTCGGCATCCACGCCGATCCTGCCCAGCAGCGCACGCTTGGCCGCGGCCACATAGACGTTGCCCGGACCCGTGACCATGGCGACGGGCGCGCAGACCTGCGTGCCGTCGTCGTCCTTCACACCCAGGGCGAGCATCGCGACGGCCTGGGCCCCGCCGGCGGCGTAGACCTCGTCCACGCCCAGCAGGGCGCAGGCGGCCAGGACGGTGGGGTGCGGCAGGCCGCCGTGCTCGCGCTGCGGCGGCGAGGCCACGGCCAGGCCCTGCACACCGGCGGCCTGGGCCGGCACCACGTTCATCACCACCGACGACGGGTAGACGGCCCGGCCTCCGGGCACGTAGAGCCCCACGCGGTCCACCGGCACCCAGCGGTTCTCCACGATCGCGCCGTCGGCCAGCTCGACCTCCGTGCCAGAGGGAACCTGCGCGGCGTGGACCTTCCGGGCACGGCGGATGGACTCCTCCAGTGCGGCGCGGACCTCCGGGGCCAGTGTCTGGAGGGCCTGCTCGATCGCCTCGGCCGGCACGCGCAGGGCTGGGGCACGCACGCCGTCGAAGCGCTCGCCGAGCTCCAGCACGGCCGAGGCTCCGCCGGCGCGGACCTGCTCGATGATCGGCAGGACCGCGGAGACGGTCGAGGACACGTCCACCTCGGCGCGGGGCACCACGGCGTCCAGATCAGTGTCTGCGGCGGCGTCGCGCAGGTCGGTGACGGAGAGCATCGGTGAACCTCCAGGCTGGTCTGTCTCGTCCGGCTGGCCGATCGGCTGGAAGCCCTCGCTCCCCGCGGTGCCGGCCACCGGTGTCCAGCCTCCATTCTGCGCTCTCCCGTGAACCGTCCGGGGCCAGGTGTCAGACTGGTGACATGCCTGTAGCCGCCGCGCCGATGCCCCTGTTCCTCTCCGGCCTGTTCTCCGCGACACAGCAGGACGGCGTGCCGGAGGAGGTGCAGCAGGGTGCCGACGCCACCGTCCGCGTCCTCGGGCTGGAGCTGGCCACGCTGCTCGGTGTGTGCGGGGCCTTCGTGCTCGGCTGGGCGCTCGTCTTCCTCGGCTTCCTGGTGGTCCAGGCCGTGCTGTTCAAGAGGCGGGCGCTGGCGGGGCGTCTGCGCCGGCTGCGGCACCCGCTGGGGCTGGCGCTCGGCTTCAGCATGTCCCGCGTGGCCCTGGTGACCATGGCGAAGGCCCCGGCACGGGAGGCGGCGTGGTTCCCCTTCGTGTCCTTCCTGCTGCTCGCCGCCTTCGTCGGCTGCCTGGCCTGGGCCGCCGTCCGCGCGGTGAACGTGGTGGAGGAGCAGGTCCTGGACCGCTACCGCGAGGCCGGTGTCAACGACCGCCGCGAGCGCAAGGTCCGCACCCAGACCGTGCTGATCCGCCGCATCCTGCAGGCGGTGATCGTGGTGGTGGCCGTGGCCGTCGTCCTGCTGACCATCCCGGCGGTCCGCTCGCTCGGCGCCGGCCTGCTAGCCTCGGCCGGCCTCATCTCCGTGATCGCAGCCCTGGCGGTGCAGTCCACCCTGACAAACGTGTTCGCCGGCGTGCAGCTGGCCTTCACCGACTCGGTGCGCGTGGGGGACGTGGTCACCATGGACACCACCTTCGGCACCGTGGAGGACATCACCCTGTCCAACGTGGTCCTCAAGCTCTGGGACGGCCGCCGCATGGTCTATCCCTCCAGCCAGTTCACCACCCAGCCGTTCGAGAACTGGACCCGCGTGGGCTCGGCCGTCTCCGGCACCGTGGAGATGGACGTGGACTGGCGGGTGCCCATGGAGGACCTGCGCGAGCGCCTCAAGGAGCTGCTCTCCTCCACCGACCTCTGGGACGGCCGCGAGGCCTCCATGCAGGTCACGGATGCCCTCGGCGGCATGGTCCGCATCCGCGCCGTGGTCTCCGCCCGCACCTCCGGCGACCTCTGGGACCTGCGCTGCCTGGTCCGCGAGGACCTGGTGAACTTCATCCGCCACGACCACCCGGAGGCCATCCACGCCCAGCGCCTCAGTGTGCTCGAGACCCCGCTCCGCCCGGGCGGTCTGACCGACGACGGCGGCACCGCCTCCGCTTCGGGCCTCCCCTCGTGTGCGGGGTCGGCTCCGGCCTCGTCCGGAGCGGCTCCGGAGGGTGGCTCGCCTGCTTCCGAGGAGCGGGGAGGCGCAGGCAGGGCCGGCACCGGCGCAGAGGAGGCCGGCGGGGCCGAGAAGGGCGCCGGGCAGAGGAAGGCCGGTGCGAAGGACGCCGGAGGCGACGACGCGGCGGCACCGGCCGACCGTGAGGGGTCCCACTCGCCGACGGCGCGCCTGCCGCGCGTGGACGGGGACAGGCGCCCGCAGACCGGCGCGCAACCGACCGCACCGCTGGCCCGCGTGGGCGAGGACACCTCCATGTACACCGGCTCCATCACCGCGGTGGAGCGCAACCGCGAGTTCGCCGGCCCCGGCGAGGACGCCTACGCCGAGCGCAAGGCCAAGGTCCGCACCGAGCGTGAGGAGGAGAGCCGCGGCGCTGAGCGGGAACAGGAGCGCCGCAGTGCCGGGCGTGAGGAGGCCGGGCGTAAGGAGGAGCGCCGCAGCGCCGGGCGTGAGGAGGCCGGACGGGACGACGAGGGCGTGCAGCGCGCCAAGCCCGAGGCCGACGACTGAGCGCAGGCCGGACGCGCCGACGCATCACCCCACCCTGCCCCGTGCGTCTTGGGGGTATTACCGCGCGTCCTGGGGTAAGACCGCGCGTCTTGGGGATAAGACACGGTCACATTCCGCGATCTCAACACCGTGTTGTATCCCCGAAACGGTAGGGGGAGCTGTGTCTCAGCGGTCCTCGGGGCGGGGGAGCTCCTCGGCCACCGGCTCGGGCTCGCCCACCGGCTCGGACCCGAGGGCGTGAGGCGGCTCAGCCATGTCCTGCCCGACGGCGTCCTGGTGCCCGGCAGCGTCCTCGCGCTCCACAGGGTGCTGCTCCACGGCCCGGGCGCGGCGAGAGCCGGAGACCGGGACGGTGTCCGCCTTGGAGGAGACGGCGTCCGGCGTGTGGTCTGCGTACTGCTTCACGCACAGCACCGGCTGGTCCAGCTCGCGGAGCAGCTCGTCCGAGACCGAGCCCATCATGAACCGGCCCACGGCGCCGCGGCGGCGCAGGCCGATCACCACGATCGACGGCTCGAGCTCGGCGGCGACCTCCTTCATCTCCGCAGCGGTGGAGCGGCCGCGGGCGTACTGGCGGAACTCGGCGTCCACGCCGCAGCCGTCCAGGACCTGCTGCAGATCACGCTGCTGGGCCTCGTTGAGCAGGTTCGACGAGCGGTGCTCGCCGCCGGGGCCGGCGTTGACGACCACAATGCGCTCGCCGGTCGTGCGGGCGATGTCGATCGCCTTGTTCAGTGCGGCGCGGGACTCCGCGCGCGGGGCATAGCCCACCAGGATGGTCATGCTTCGGTCCTCTCGGAGTCGGAGTCGGAGTCGGAGTCGGGATCGGAGGTGGAGCGGGTGGCTGCGGAGACCTCCGCGGCCACCCGGTGGCGGGAGAAACGCTCGACCAGCGTGTCCGGGGCCATCTTCGCGGCCTGGATCAGGGAACGGAAGCGGCGGGACGGCACGCAGGTGGACTGCCCCTGGGCCAGGGCGGCCAGACCCTCGCGGGCGACCTCGTCCACGGGCATCCAGGCCCAGGACGGGTAGGAGGCGGCGTCGATGCCGGCGCGCTCGTGGAAGCCGGTGTACACCGGTCCGGGGCAGAGGGCGGTGACGTGCACACCCTCGGAGCGGTAGCGGATGTTCGCCCAGCGGGCGAAGGCCACGGCCCAGGACTTCGCGGCCCCGTAGGTGCCGTCCGGGATGAGGCCGGCCACCGAGGCCACCAGCAGGATGCGTCCGCCGCCGCGCGCCAGGAACGCGCGCAGCGCCGCCTGGGACAGGGCCAGCGGGGCCTGGACGTGGAGGAAGGCCTGGTCGAACTCCTGACGGCGGGTGGTCTCGTGGACCTCCGGGCCCACGCCGGTCCCGGCAGAGTGCACCAGTCCGGTGATGGGCTCGGCCGGGGACTCCAGGCGTTCGGCGACGGCGTCCAGGCCGGCCTCGGTGAGCAGGTCGGCCTGCAGGGCCTCCACCGGCACGCGGTAGGCGGCGCGCAGGGACCGGGCGGTCCGTTCCAGGCGGTCTGCGTCCCTGCCCACCACCACGAGCCGGTGACCCTGCGCCGCCAGCTGGCGGGCGATCTCCTCACCGATGCCGGAGGTGGCTCCGGTGACGAGGTACCGCATGGTCGGAACGCCGCCGGGCAGGTCCGTCACAGGGGAGTCCTCCGTCGGCACCTCGCCGATCGGTCGGACGCGGCGGGCGACGCGCTGGGCCTGTTTCTTCTGTGCGCGCGCCAGCCGGCGTTCGGCCTTGGCGGTGCGCTTGGCCAGGCGGGCGTCCTTGGCGTCCTGCTTCAGGGCGGCCCGGGACTCGCGGCGTGCCTGCTTCTCAGCGGCCTTCTTGGACGCCTGCTCCTCAGGCGTCAGGTCCGTGGCGTCCCCGGGGTCCCCGCCCTCGGCGAGGCCAGGCGTGGGCGAGGGGGAGGAGGAGGTGAGGGAGCCGCCGTCGGGAAGGTCCGCGGCGCGCCCCGGCGCACGGCGACGGCGTGGGGAAGAGGAGGCCATGCCTCCAGTCTAGGGCGAGCCGGGGGCCCGGGACCGTGCGCTCAGGCGGTGGCGCGGACGTAGTCCAGGGTGGCGGCCGTGACCAGCGCGGCCACCTGCTTCACCTTCCCGTCCAGGCCGGGATAGATGCGGTCGGCGAGCTGCTCCGGGGTGGCCTGCGCGGCCTGGTCCTCGGGCAGCTGTGCGAGGGCCTCGCGGACCTGCGCCACCCGCTCCATGCGGTGGTCCGTGTACTCCTGGGCGATCTGCGCCACGGACGGCAGGACCGGGCCGTGGGCGGGCAGGACGGAGGTGTCGCCGAGCTCGCGGAGGCGCTCCAGGGAGGCCAGATAGTCGGCGAGGGTGCCGTCCGGGAAGTCGAGCATGGTGGTGCCGACGCCGAGGATGGTGTCCCCGGTGAGGACCGAACCGTCCGGGCCGGCGGAGGGGACCATGAAGCAGAAGGAGTCGGAGGTGTGGCCCGGCGTGTGCATCGCCTCGATCACGGTGTCCGCCTTGACGATCCGGTCCCCGTCCTCGAGCGGGTGCCCGCCGCCGCGGCAGTGCTCCTCCAGATGCGCGCGCACCGGCGCTCCGGTGACCTCGTGGAACACGTCGATCGCGCCGGTGTGGTCCTCGTGCCGATGGGTGGCGAGGATCAGCTCCACCCGGCGGCCGTCCGCGGCCTCGAGGACGTTGCGCACGTGCTCCTCGGCGGTGAAGGCCGGGCCCGGGTCCACCACCACGACCGTCTCGGAGCACGGGGCGCCGATCAGGTAGGTGTTCGTGCCGGACAGGGTCATGTCCGACGGGTTGTCCGCGGTGACGCACTGGACGAAGGGGGCCGGGTTCGGTCCGGGGACGGTGTGGCGTGCAGGCATAGGGTGGATTCTATGGAACACAGCACCCGTGGCGCGTACGTGACCGGCGGCCGGGAGTTCACCCGGGACACGCAGTACATCGAGGACAGGATCGTGGCGGACGTGGACGCCGCCCGCCGCGCCCCGGCGCTGCCGCCCACGAAGGTGGGGCAGATCGGCGCCGGGCTGCGTGAGGGCGCCCAGGCCTGGCCCGTGGAGCCCGGACGCTACCGGCTGGTGGCCGCGCGGGCGTGCCCGTGGGCGAACCGGGCGATCATCGTGCGCCGGCTGCTGGGACTGGAGGACGCCGTCTCCCTCGGCCTGCCCGGGCCCACGCACGACGCCCGCTCCTGGACCTTCGACCTGGACCCGGACGGCCGGGACCCGGTGCTCGGCACGCAGCGGCTGCAGGAGAACTACCTCGCCCGGTTCCCGGACTACCCGCGCGGCATCACCGTCCCGGCCATGGTGGACGTGCCCAGCGGCGGCGTGGTCACCAACGACTACCCGCAGCTGACCCTGGACCTCTCCACCGAGTGGACCGCCTTCCACCGCGAGGGCGCCCCGCAGCTGATCCCGGACGCCGGCCCTGAGCGGGACGAGATGTTCGAGGTCATCGAACGGATCTTCACCGAGGTCAACAACGGCGTCTACCGGTGCGGGTTCGCCGGCAGCCAGGAGGCCTACGACTCCGCCTACGCCCGCCTCTGGACCGCCATGGACTGGCTGGAGGAACGCCTGAGCGGCCGTCGCTACCTGATGGGGGAGCGCATCACGGAGGCGGACGTGCGCCTGTTCACCACGCTGGTGCGCTTCGACCCCGTCTACCACGGCCACTTCAAGTGCAACCGGAACCGGCTCGTCGAGATGCCTGCGCTGTGGGCGTATGCGCGGGACCTGTTCCAGACGCCCGGCTTCGGGGACACCGTGGACTTCGCGCAGATCAAGGCGCACTACTACGTGGTGCACGAGGACATCAACCCCACCGGCATCATCCCGCAGGGCCCGGACCTGTCCGGCTGGATGAGCGCCCACCGGCGGGAGGAGCTCGGCGGCCGGCCGTTCGGGGACGGCACCCCGCCCGGGCCCGTGCGCGAGGACGAGAGGGTGGACCCGGCGCACACGCCGCTGCGCTGAGCCGTAGCCGGGCCGCCTCCGGAGCCGCAGGGCCTGCGTCCCGACGACGGCCGCTCGCCTGGATGGGGAGCCGCACCGTCCCGGACGGTGCGGCTCCTCGTCTGTCTGCCGCCGGCGCCACACTGCGGACCCGGCTGGTCCCGTGCGGCGCGCCGGGAGCATGATCGGGGCATGGCAGTGCTTCCGACCCGACTCACCCCGCTGGCCCGCCGTCTCCCGGACGTGAAGGAGCTGGCCTCGCTGATGCGCTTCGGCGCCCCGCGGGCGGACCGCCGTGCCGCCCGCCTGTCCAAGGCCGCGGACGTGGCGGACCTGCGCCGCATCGCGAAGCGCCGCACGCCCACCCCGGCGTTCGACTACGTGGACGGCGCCGCCAAGCGCGAGCTCACCCACACCCGGGCCCGCGAGGTGTTCGACTCGGTGGAGCTGCTGCCGCGGATCCTGCACGGGATCGCGGAGCCGGACCTGTCCGTGGACATCGCCGGGGCCCACTCGGCGCTGCCCTTCGGCATCGCGCCCACCGGCTTCACCCGCTTCATGCACGCCGAGGGCGAGAACGCCGGCGCCGCCGCCGCGGCGGCCGCGGGCATCCCGTTCACCTTGTCCACCATGGGCACCCGCTCCATCGAGGAGACCGCCGCGTCCTCCGGGGACGGTGACCGCTGGTTCCAGCTGTACCTGTGGCGGGACCGGGACCGCGCCCGGGACCTGATCGAGCGTGCGGCCGCCTCCGGCTACGGGGCGCTCGTGGTCACGGTGGACACCCCGGTGGCCGGCCAGCGTCTGCGGGACGTGCGCAACGGCATGACCATCCCGCCGCAGCTGACGCCGAAGACCGTGGTGGACGCGGCCTGGCGCCCGGAGTGGTGGTTCAACTTCCTCACCACGGACCCGCTGACCTTCGCCTCGCTCTCCGACTCCGCCGGGGACCTGCCGTCCATCATCAACGGCATGTTCGACCCCACCCTGTCCCTGAAGGACCTGGAGTGGATCCGCTCGGCGTGGAAGGGGCAGCTGTTCGTCAAGGGCATCCTCACCGCAGAGGACACCCGCCGCGCGCTGGACACCGGCGCGGACGGACTGGTGGTCTCCAACCACGGCGGCCGCCAGCTCGATCGCGCGCCGGTGTCCCTGCAGGCGCTGCCGGGTGTGCGCGCCGAGGCCGGCCCGGACGTGCCGATCATCCTGGACTCCGGCATCACCACCGGCGAGGACATCGTGGCGGCCCTGGCCCTCGGCGCCGACTTCACCCTGATCGGCCGCGCGTACCTCTACGGCCTCATGGCCGGCGGCCAGGAGGGCGTGGCCCGCGTGATCGAGCTGCTCGCCCAGGAGGTGACGGTGGCGATGACGCTCATGGGCGCCGCCACCACGAAGGACCTCACCCCGGACTCGGTGCGCGCGCCCTGGCTGCAGGGGTGAGCCCTCCGGCCCGCCGCCGGGGCGGATTCCCCGCCTCTGTGTTCACAGAACCCCCAGGTGAGGTCACATTCCCCGGCACTTGTTGAACAATTGGCCGCCATGGCCCATCATGGAATGTGCCGCGTGATGTGCGGCACACCGAACGACCCAGGGGGAGAGCCATGCGCATCGACATGAACAGCGACGTCGGGGAGTCCTTCGGCAGCTGGACGATGGGCGACGACGCCGCGATCTTCCGCTCCGTCTCCTCCGCCAACGTGGCCTGCGGGTTCCACGCCGGCGATCCCTCCGGCATCGCGCAGACCTGCCGGGACGCCGTGGCCGCGGGGGTGACCGTCGGCGCCCACGTGGGCTACCGGGACCTGGCTGGCTTCGGACGCCGCTTCCTCAACTGCACGGCCACCGAGCTGGCGGACGACGTGCTCTACCAGATCGGCGCCCTGCAGGCCCTGGCCCGCGCCGCCGGCACGGATGTGCGCTACGTGAAGCCGCATGGCGCCCTCTACAACACGATCGTCCACCACGAGGAGCACGCCCAGGCCGTGGTGGACGCCGTCAAGGCCTTCGGCGGCGATCTTCCGCTGCTGCTGCTGCCGGGCTCCATCGCCCTGGAGAAGGCGGAGAGGGCCGGCCTGCGCGGCGTGGCCGAGGCCTTCGCGGACCGCGGCTACACCCCGGAGGGCACGCTCGTCTCCCGCCGGGACCCGGGCGCCGTCCTCCACGACCCGGCCGAGGTCTCCGCCCGCATGGTCCGCCTGGCCACCGAGGGTGTGCTCACCGCCGTGGACGGCTCGGACATCCGCATCGAGGCCGCCAGCATCTGCGTGCACGGGGACACCCCGGGTTCGGTGTCCATGGCCGCCTCCGTCCGTGCCGCCCTCGAGGACGCGGGCGTCGAGATCGTCTCCTTCGCATGAGCGGCTCGCACGCCCCCGGGCCGGTCCCCGGCGCCTCGGCCGCAGACCGCTGCGTCGCCGGCTCGCCGACGCCCCGCCCCCTGCGCTGGGCCGGTACCCGCGCCTTCCTGCTCGAGTGCCCGAGTCTCGCGGACGTCGTCGCCCTGCACGCCCGCCTCACCGCCGAGCCGCTGCCGGGCCAGACCGAGGCGCTCGCCGCCGCCGAGACCCTCATGCTCGCCTTCCGCACCCGCGCCGAGGCGGTGGCGGCCGCCGAGCTCGCCCCGAGCCACGTGGCCGCCGGGGACGCGGGCCAGGACGCCCGCACGGTGGAGGTGGACGTCGTCTACGACGGCGAGGACCTCGCCGCCGTCGCCGAGCTGACCGGCCTGTCCGAGGAGGCCGTGGTGGCCGCCCACGCGGACACGCTCTGGGTGGGCGCCTTCGGCGGCTTCGCCCCGGGCTTCACCTACTGCACGGCCGCGGATGCCTCCGCCGCCCCCTTCGACGTTCCCCGCCGCGAGAGCCCGCGCACCGCCGTGCCGGCCGGCTCCGTGGCCGTGGCCGGCACCTTCTCCGCCGTCTACCCGCGCACCTCGCCCGGCGGCTGGCAGCTGCTCGGCCGCACCGACGCCGTCCTCTGGGACCTGGACCGCGAGCGCCCCGCGCTCATCCGCCCCGGCGACCGCGTGCGCTACCGCCCGGTGCGCGCCCTCGCCTCCGTCTCCCGCGGCCCCCTTCCCGACGACGACGCCCGCGTCTCCGCCTCGCAGCCCTCCTCCGGCGCGGCGTCGCCGGGGGAGGGATCCGAGCACTCCGCGCCGACCACAGGCTCCTCCGAGCCGGCCACCGCCGCAGGCGAGCCGACGGCACGGCCGGGGCTGTCCGTCGTCGACCCCGGGATGCAGTCCCTGCTGCAGGATTTGGGCCGGGCCGGTCACGGCGACCTCGGCGTCGCGTTCTCCGGCGCCGCGGACAAGGACGCCGCCCGCCAGGCCAACCGGCTCGTGGGCAACGCGCCGGACGAGGCCGTGGTGGAGACGCTCCTGTCAGGCCTGTCCGTCACCGCTCGCGGCCTGCAGGTGCTCGCCCTGACCGGAGCCGAGGCCCGCGCCGTGGTCACGGACGCCGCCGGCACGGTGCTGCGCCGACCCGTGCCGCGCGCCCCGTTCGCCCTGCGGGACGGCGAGACCCTGACCGTCGAGGAGCCGCCCGCCGGACTGCGCACGTATCTCGCCCTGCGCGGCGGCATCCACGCCCGAGCGGACCTGGGCAGCCGCTCCACGGACGTGATGTCCGGGATCGGCCCGGCTCCGCTGGCCGCCGGGGACGAGCTCGTCCGCCGCGAGGATCCGGGGAACCGGCTCGTCGGGGACGCCGAGCCTCCGCTGCGCCGCACCCCGCGTGCCGGGCACACCGCCGTCCTGCGCATCACCCTCGGCCCCAGGGACGACTGGTTCGACCGGGACGGCATCGACCTGCTCACCTCCCAGGAGTGGGAAGTGACCGCCGAGTCCAACCGCATCGGCGTCCGCCTGGCCGCCCCGAAGGAGGGGAAGGCCCTCACCCGTGTCCGCGAGGGAGAGCTGGCCTCCGAGGGCGTGATCTCCGGGGCCCTGCAGGTCCCGCCGTCCGGGCTGCCCGTGCTCTTCCTGGCCGACCACCCCGTCACCGGCGGCTACCCGGTGATCGCCGTGGTGGTCCGCGAGGACCTCGGCGCCGCCGCCCAGCTGCCGCCCGGTGCCCGGCTGCGCCTGATCCCCGTGGACCCGGAGACGCTCGAGCCGCTGGACGCGGACGCCCCGGAACCCACCACACCGCCCTGCCCCTCGTGGCGCCGACGACGCCGGCCGCAACCGCCTGCCACGACCCCGCCCCCGCGGCTGCCGCCGCCCAGACCACCGAGGACTGATCCCGTGACCGCACGCCCCCTGACCAAGGTCCTGATCGCCAACCGCGGCGAGATCGCCGTCCGTGTGGCCCGCGCCTGCCGTGACCACGGCATCGGCTCCGTGGCCGTCTACGCGGACCCGGACGCGGATGCGATGCACGTGGCCGTGGCGGACGAGGCCTACCACCTGCCCGGCTCCGCCTCCGGCGACACCTATCTGGACATGGACGCCCTGCTGTCCGTGGCCGAGCGCTCCGGCGCGGACGCCGTGCACCCCGGCTACGGCTTCCTCTCCGAGAACGCGGACTTCGCGCAGCGGGTCATCGACGCCGGCCTGACCTGGATCGGCCCCGCCCCGCAGGTCATCCGGGACCTCGGGGACAAGATCACCGCCCGCTCGATCGCCCAACGCGCCGGTGCCCCGCTGGTCCCCGGCTCGGACGGCCCGGTGGCCTCCCCGGCCGAGGCCCGCGCCTTCGCCGAGGAGCACGGTCTGCCGATCGCCGTCAAGGCGGCGTTCGGCGGCGGCGGCCGCGGCATCAAGGTGGTCCGGGACCTCGAGGAGGTCGAGGACGCCTTCGCCTCCGCCACCCGCGAGGCCGTGGCCGCCTTCGGCCGCGGCGAGTGCTTCGTGGAGCGCTTCCTGGACCGCCCCCGCCATGTGGAGGCCCAGGTCCTGGCGGACGGACACGGCACCGTGGTGGTGGTCGGCACCCGCGACTGCTCCCTGCAGCGCCGCAACCAGAAGCTCGTGGAGGAGGCCCCCGCCCCGTTCCTCACGGACGAGCAGCGCACCCGCATCCACGACTCCGCCCGCGCCATCTGCGCGGAGGCCGGGTACACCGGCGCCGGCACGGTGGAGTACCTGGTGGCCCCGGACGGGCTGATCAGCTTCCTCGAGGTCAACACCCGCCTGCAGGTGGAGCACCCGGTCACCGAGCAGACCGCCGGTGTGGACCTGGTGCGCGAGCAGTTCCGCATCGCCGCCGGCGAGCCGATGAGCCTCGCCGAGGACCCGGCCCCGCACGGCCATGCCTTTGAGTTCCGGCTCAACGCCGAGGACCCGGCCGTCGGCTTCCTGCCCTCGCCCGGTCCGGTGGAGCACTTCGAAGCCCCCACCGGCCCCGGCCTCCGCATGGACGCCGGCGTCCGCTCCGGCTCCGTGGTGCCCGGCGAGTACGACTCGCTCATGGCCAAGCTCATCGTCTGGGGCGAGGACCGCCCGCAGGCCCTGCGCCGGGCCCAGGACGCGCTGGCCGAGCTGCGCATCGAGGGCGTGCCCACCGTGGTGCCCTTCCACCGGGCCGTGCTCGAGCAGGACGCCTTCACCTCCGAGGACGGCCTCGGGGTGTACACCACCTGGATCGAGTCCGAGTTCGCCGCCGAGTTCGAGGCCTCCGAGCACCTGGCCGCGGCCGGCCCCGCCGGCTCCCGCACCCAGATCACCGTGGACCTGGACGGCCGCGCCGTCCGCCTCGGCCTGCCGGACGCCCTCTACGCTGCGCTGATGCACGGCGGCGGGGCGGCGGGCGCCGCGGCGGCCGGTGAGCCCGAGGGCCCGGGCGAGGACGCCGTCACCGCCTCCGTGGCCGGCACCCTGGTGGCCTGGAAGGCGGAGGAGGGCGTCGTCGTCGGCAAGGGAGAGCCGGTGGCCGTCCTGGAGGCCATGAAGATGGAGACCGTGGTGCGGGCGCACCGCTCCGGTACGATCACCCGACAGCAGATCGACGAGGGGGCCACGGTGCAGCGCGGCCAGGTCCTCGCCACGATCACGGACTGAACGCCGGCACCCCGCCCGCCGGAGAGGGGATGTGCGCCCGCCCGCGTGGCAGCGGCGCGGAATGATCACCGGCAGAAGGAGACGCCCCCCACATGGTTCAGAGCCGTCGTCCCCGCCCGTCGGAAGCCCAGCGCCGCGGTGCCGTCGGCGGTGCCGCGGAGGAGCTGCGCCGCCGCATCGAGAACGCCGAGCTGGCCCCCGGCACCCGTCTGGGCGAGGTCGCCCTCGCCGCCGAGTTGGACGTGAGCCGCAACAGCCTCCGCGAGGCGTTCGCCGAGCTCGCCGCCGAGCGGCTGCTGGTCCGCCGTCCCCACCGCGGTGTTATCGTGGCGTCCCCGGACGTGCCCCAGGTCCGGGAGATCTACCGCACCCGCCGCATCATCGAGCTCGGCGCCCTGCGGTTCGGCGAAATCACCCCGGAGGTCGAGGCCGAGCTGCACCAGGTGGTGGCCGTGCTCTCCCCGGATCCGAGCGCCGTGGACCCACGCCTGATGGGCGACGCCAACCAGCGCCTCCACGGCGCCATCGCCGCCATGACCGGAGCCTCGGACCTGCAGCGCACCCTCCGCCAGGCGATGGCCCGCGTGCGCCTGGCCTTCCAGCCCATGGACCGCGAGACCGCCCTGCACCCGCTCTTCGCCGAGCGCAACCTGCAGATCGCGCAGACGCTCCTGGACCGGCGCCCCGAGGACCTGCAGGAGACGATGGCCTCCTATCTGGACCAGGCCGAGCAGTTCGTCCTCGACCACCTCTCCGAGCGTCAGGACGCCTGAGCCCTCCCGCACGGCGTGCCTCGGCCGTCCGGGGCGCTTCGCAGACACCACGACGACGGCCGCCCGCCTCGCGAGGTGGACGGCCGCCGTCGTGGACCCGGGGATCGGATCAGGCTCCGGAGAACAGGGCCACCATCGGCGTGAAGGCATTGACCGCGATGTATACGGAGACCAGCCAGGCCAGCACACCGACCACCAAGAGCCACGCCGGGTAGCGGTAGCCGTTCATCAGGTCTCGGCGACGCCAGGCCACGAACAGCAGCACGGCGAAGCCGACCGGCAGGATCATGCCGTTGAAGGCGCCGGCGAAGACCAGCAGGGTCTGCGGGGCCTGGCGCAGGGTCAGGTAGAGGGCGGCGCAGACCACGATGAACGCGACCGTCAGCAGGTTGCGGGTGCGTGCCGAGGTGGTGGACTTCGTGATGAAGGAGACCGAGGTGTAGGAGGCGCCGATCACCGACGTGATGGCGGCGGCCCACAGGATCACGCCGAAGACGCGCATGCCGACGTCGCCGGCGGCGTGCTGGAAGGCCGAGGCGGCCAGGTTGTCCGGATCCAGGGTCGCGCCGCCGACCACCACGCCGAGGATGGCCAGGAACAGCAGCACGCGCATCACGCCGGTGACGATGATCGACAGGACCGAGGAGCGGGTGATGGACGTGACGTCGTCCACTCCGGAGACGCCGGAGTCGATCATGCGGTGGGCGCCGGCGTAGGTGATGTAGCCGCCCACGGTGCCGCCGACCAGGGTGACGACGATCAGCATGTCCACGGTGTCCGGCAGGACGGACTGGCGCAGGGCGTCGCCCACGGGCGGGTCGGAGACGATCGCGACGTAGGCCATCAGGACGATCATGACGACGCCGAGGCCCACCACGATGCGGTCCAGGGCCAGGCCGGCACGCTTGGACAGGAAGATGCAGATCGCGATCACGGCGGAGACGCCGCCGCCGATCAGCGGGTCCACGCCGAGCATCGCGTCGGCTCCGAGGCCGGTGCCGGCGATGTTGCCGATGTTGAAGACCATGCCGCCGATGAACACGAGGGCGGAGAGCAGCCAGCCGAGGCCGGGCAGGACCCGGTTGGCGAGCTCCTGGGCGCGCAGACCGGAGACACCGATGACGCGCCACACGTTCATCTGCACGGCGATGTCGATGATGATCGAGACCAGGATGGCGAACGCGAAGGCCGCGCCGACCTGCACCGTGAAGGTGGAGGTCTGGGTGATGAAGCCCGGGCCGATGGCACTGGTGGCCATCAGGAACATCGCGCCCAGCAGGGCCGTGCGCCGGTGGCGGGCGGCGTCCGGGGCGGGCGCGTCGGTGGCGCCGGCCCGCTGGGCGTGCGCGGCCGCGTCCTGGCGGTGCGGGTCGGTGGGGGTGTGGGCCATGGGCTCCTCCGGAGGGTGCGGGACAGGGGGCGCGTGACCGTGGTCACAGAACGCCTCGATGGAGGGAGCCTATGTCTTGTTCAACAATCAGGCAAGCGGCGGGTGTGAGTCGGTTCTCCCGCTCCCCGGTTGAAGCCGGCGCGGGTGCTCCCGTAAGATGGGACGGCGCAAGCCGCGCTGTTCTCCTTCCCGGGCATGCCCGGAAGGGGTCGGAAAAGCAGCGTGATCCCGCGGACTGGACTCCCGGAACGCTCCTGTGGGGCAGGCCGGGACTCGCCGTTCACACCAGCGATCCAAGGCGACTTCGGTTGGCTCTCACCCAGCCTGGTTCACCTTCAGATGAGTCGCAGTAAGAGTGCGGTGTCCACACCCGAGCGGGACTCTCAAGGAGTCCGACGGCGCCTCGTGCGTCGGAAGGGCTCCGGCATGCGGGTTCCGCCCGTCCTTTTACTACAACTTGCACGAGGAGTGATCATGGCAGCTCACTGCCAGGTAACCGGGGCTGGGCCGGGTTTCGGCCACAGCATCTCCCACTCGCACCGTCGCACCAAGCGCCGGTTCAACCCGAACATCCAGAAGAAGACCTACTGGGTCCCGTCCCTGCGCCGCAACGTCACCCTGACGCTGTCCGCCAAGGGCATCAAGACCATCGACGTCCGCGGCATCGACGCCGTGGTCGCCGACCTGATCGCGAAGGGAGTGAAGCTCTGACATGGCGAAGGAGAAGGACGTCCGTCCGATCATCAAGTTGAAGAGCACCGCCGGCACCGGGTTCACCTACGTGACCCGCAAGAACCGCCGCAACACCCCGGACCGCATCACCCTGAAGAAGTACGACCCGGTGGTCCGCAAGCACGTCGACTTCCGAGAGGAGCGCTGAGGCATGGCCAAGAAGTCCAAGATCGCCAAGAACGAGCAGCGCAAGGCCATCGTGGCCCGCAATGCCGAGAAGCGCCTCGAGCTGCGCAAGACCCTGGTCGACCCGAACGCCTCGGACGAGGCCCGCGAGGCCGCCCGCGTGGGCCTGCAGAAGCTCCCGCGCGACGCCTCCCCGGTGCGCGTGCGCAACCGCGACGCCATCGACGGCCGCCCGCGCGGCACCTTCCAGCGCTTCGGCATCTCCCGCGTGCGCTTCCGCGAGATGGCGCACCGCGGCGAGCTGCCGGGCGTGACCAAGTCGTCCTGGTGACCTCGTCCACGGCCTGACCGGAACGGTCCGGCCGGACGCGCCGTCCCTGACGACGGCCACCGACCTGCAGGTCCTCGACCTGTCCGGGGCGGTCCACCTCCACGGTGGGCCGCCCCGTCGTCGTCCCCGGCCCGGAGCCGCGGATTCCTGCGGAACCGCACGAACGGCGCCCGAAGGCAGGGCGGCGGAGCCGCAGACGCCGCCGGATCAGGCCCTGACCAGGGACGGAGACGGCCACGGGGCAGCGTCCCGGCGGGGCCGCACGGGTTCCCGGGAGCCTTGGAATCGCCTGAAAATGGCAGAATCAGGCCGCTGGAGGGCGGCGCGGCGGGGCGGTCGATGGTACGTTCGGCAGTGGAAGCCCGGGGAACGTCCCGGGATCACCCCTACGATGTCCCAACACTCAGGAGGACTTCCCAATGGCTATGAACCGCAAGGAGCTCGTCGCCGCCGTCGCCGAGCGCTCCGGCAACACCCAGGCCGCCGTCAGCGATGTGCTGGACGCCGTCTTCGAGGTCTTCACCGCTCAGGTGAAGAAGGGCGAGAAGGTCTCCATCCCGGGCTGGATGGCCGTGGAGCGCACCGAGCGCAAGGAGCGCACCGGTCGCAACCCGCGCACCGGCGAGGAGATCACCATCCCGGCCGGCTACTCCGTGAAGGTGACCGCCGGCTCCAAGCTCAAGGCCGCCGCCTCCGAGTGAGCCGCCGAGCGGATCTGCCGATGAGGGCATGATCTGCACAGCGCACACAGGGCGCCCCACCGTCGCGGTGGGGCGCCCTGTCGTACGTCGGGGCTGTGCGTGACGGACCTGCCGTCGGTCCTGAGCTGTGACGCAGTCGAGGGGCATCGTCCCCGGTCCGGGCGTAGAATGGGACGTCCGGGGCGTGTGCCCAGCACACTGTCCGAGGCGACGACGCGAAGGGGGCCGGCATGCAGCACCTGATGCCCGCACGCCCCGCCGCGCCTGCCCCGGCCCCTGCGCTGCCGGTGCACGGCGGCGCCCGCCTGGCCCGCGGGTGGGCCGGGGCCGTGCTGGCCGTCGTCCTCGCCGCCGCCTCCCACACCGTCCTCGGCGCCGCGCACGCCCCGCACCCGATGGTGCTGCTGCTCGCGGTCGCCCTGGCCGCCCCGGTCTGCACCCTGCTCGCCGGCCGCCGCCTGTCCCTGCCGCGCGTGCTCGCGGCCGTGCTCGGCAGCCAGGCCATCCTCCACGGCCTCTACAGCCTGGCCTCCCCGGCCCCCGAAGCCTCCGCCGCCTTCCCGACGACGGCCGGTCACCTCGGCCACGCCGTCCCGGCCTCCGGGGAGCTCGCCTCCTTCGCCGCGGCGCACTCCTCCGCGCACACTGCCGCGCATGGGGGAGCCGGCGGCCATGACCACCTCGGTCTCGGGATGCTGGCCGCCCACGTGGTGGCGGCCCTGCTGACCGTCCTGCTCATCCGCCACGGCGAGCGGCTGCTCGTCCGTGCCGCCGGACTCGTGGTGGGCGCCGTGCTGCGCCGCCGCGTTCCCGCCCTGCGCCCGGCCGTCGGCCGGGTGCGTCTGCTCTGGGGCACCTCCGCGCCCCTGGTCCCCGCCGGCCGCGAGCTCGTCGGCTCCACCGGCCTGCGCGGGCCGCCCGCTGCCCTCGTCGCGGCCTGATCGGCAGACCGCGCGGCACCGTGTCCGCGTGCGCGCCGGACGGGCCCGGCCCCTGACCTCCCCGCCGTCGGCGAGGACGTCACAGGGCTCACCGTTCCCTGAACGAGACAGACCAGCCGATGCCCCGGCCCCACACCCAGCGGGCCGGAGACGAGGCATCGGAGGCGAAAGGCACCGTGCCATGCACCTGAACGCGATGCACACCTGCACCGAGCGCGTCCGCGAGGACGTCATCCCGCGCCGCCGGCGCACCGCCGCCCTGACGGCGGCCCTGGCCCTGGCCGCGGCCCCCGTGGCGGGGGTCGCCCTGGCCGCACCGGCCCAGGCCCACGACGAGCTGCTGTCCTCCACCCCGGAGGCCGGCCAGACCCTGATCGAGGCGCCCGACGAGGTCTCCCTGACCTTCTCCGGAAACCTGATCGACGGCCAGGGGATCCAGAACCTCATCCGGGTCCGGGACGCGGACGGCAACCAGTGGCAGGCGGACTCCGGCACCGTGGAGGGGGACACCTTCTCCGCCGCGGTCTGCCCGGACCTGCCGAACGGCGACTACGAGCTGGCGTACCGCGTGGTCTACTCCGACGGGCACTCCGAGGAGCGACGACTCGACTTCACCCTGGACGCCGAGGGCGCCCCCGAGGCCGGCACCGTCCCGGAGGACTGCGGCGTGGCCGCAGAGTCCGCCGGCGGGTCCGCCGCGGAGGAGGCGACCGACGCGTCCCAGGCCGCGGAGGAGAACGGCCAGGCCGCCCAGGCCTCGGGCGACCCCGCGGCCACCACCGAGGCGCAGGACGACCAGGCCCAGGAGCCGGGACTGCCCGGCTGGGTCTGGGGGCTCGGCCTCGGCGGCGTGGCCGTGATCGGCCTCGCCGCCGTGCTGATGTTCCGCAAGGCCTCCGCGCTCGGCCACACCGACACCCCTGAGGACCGGTGACCGCGGCGTCGAGGACGATGCCGCGGGGACACCGGAGAAGAAGGACACGAACATGAAGAAGAAGACCACCCGCACCACAGCCTCCCTGGGCGCCCTCTCCGCCGCCCTGCTGCTGCTCACCGCCTGCGGCGGCGGCCAGGACGCCCCGGCCGAGCAGGACGACTCGGCGTCGCCGGCGGCCGCCTCCGAGGAGGCCGGCCAGACGGAGCAGGGCACGGACGCCGAGGAGACCGGAGACGGCCAGGACGATGCTCAGGGCGAGGACGAGTCCGCGGGCGAGGGCCCGCTGACGGTCGTCGACGCCTGGACCAAGGCCACCGAGTCCGGCATGACCGGCTCCTTCGCCACCCTCGAGAACACCACGGACGAGGACGTGCACATCACCGGTGTGCACTCGGAGCTGAGCGCCGTGGTGGAGCTGCACACGATGGTGGACGACGGCTCCGGTCAGATGGTCATGCAGGAGGCCCCGGACGGCTTCACCGTCAAGGCCGGCGAGACCCACGAGCTCGCCCCCGGCGGTGACCACGTGATGTTCATGGACCTGCAGGAGCCGCTCCTGCCGGGCGACACCGTGGACTACGTGCTGGAGCTCGAGGACGGCACCGAGGTGCCCGTCGCCGGCGAGGTCCGCGACTTCGCCGGCGCCAACGAGAGCTACCACGGCGGCGAGGCCTCCGGCTCCGAGGACGCGGACATGGACCACGACGGCCATGACCACGCGGACCACGACGGCCACGGGGACCACGAGGGCGACGACCACGGGGACCACGAGGGCCATGACCACTGATCCTCTCCCCGAGGACCACACCGGCCCGGCACACCGGTCCGGTGCGGGCCGTCCCGCCGACCCCGCCGCCACGGCGGGGTCGGCCGGGGCGGCCCGCCCTGCCCAAGACGCTCGCCCTGACCAGGATTCCCGAGCGGCGCAGCGGAGCGCGTCCCGATCCGGCGGCCCCTCCGCCTCGCGCCGTGGCCTCCTGCTGGGCGCCGGCGTGCTCGGCGGCGGCCTGCTGGGCACGGCCGTCGGCTACGCGGCAGGCCACTCGGCCACGGCCGCCCCGTCTGCCGGCACCGGCGGCGCGGGGGCAGGCCAGGGGGCGGGGCCGTCGTCGGGAAGCGGGGCGATGTCCGCCTCCGGCGAGATCGGCACCTCCGGCTGGGCCGAGCCCGGCGGCGAGGCCTCCCGGGTGGCGGTGAGCTCGCCGATCGGCACGGACGCCGTGCCCTTCCACGGTGACCGCCAGGCCGGTGTGGACACCCCCAGCCAGACGCACGCCGTGTTCCTCGCGTTCGACCTGGACGAGGACCTGGACCGGGACGGCGTCCGCCGCATGCTCCGCATCCTCAGCCAGGACGCCGCCCGCCTCACCCAGGGCAGGGCGACCCTCGCGGACACCGAGCCCGAGCTGGCCGCGGCGCCGGCCCGCCTGACGGTGACCTTCGGCTTCGGCCGCGGACTCGTGGACCGGATCGACCCGGACGCGGTCCCGGAATGGCTCGGCCCGCTGCCGCGCTTCGAGCAGATCGACGGCGAGCTGTCCGAGGAGTACTCCGACGGCGACCTGCTGCTGCAGATCTGCGGCGACGACCAGATGTCCGTGGCCCACGCCCGCCGCATGCTCACCAAGGGGACCCGGGCGTTCGCCACGCCGCGCTGGACGCAGATCGGCTTCCGCGAGGCCCGCGGCTCCCATCCGACCGGCACCACCATGCGCAACCTCTTCGGCCAGGTGGACGGCACGGCCAACCCGCAGACCGGCTCCCCGGCGATCGAGCGCCTCGTGTGGGGTGTGGACGACGGGCTCGGCGCCGACCTGCAGCCGTGGATCGAGCACGGCACCACCATGGTCATCCGCCGCATCCGCATGGAGCTGGACACCTGGGACGAGCTGGACCGCCCCGCCAAGGAGGACGTGATCGGCCGTCGCCTCGGCACCGGCGCCCCGCTCACCGGTGAGCAGGAGAACGACCCGATCGACTTCGAGGCCACCGGACCCGCCGGCTTCCCCGTCATCTCCGACACCGCCCATGTGCGGCGCGCCCGGATCGGCGACGGGCCCGAGCACGGCATGCTCCGCCGCGGCTACAACTATGACGGCGCGGACGGCGAGTCCGGGCTGATCTTCGTGGCGTTCCAGACCGACCTGGAACGGCAGTTCGTCCCCGTCCAGCAGAGCCTGGCCGAGTCCGACCACCTGAACATGTGGACCACCCCCGTGGGCTCCGCCGTGTTCGCCGTGCCTCCCGGCTGCGCCGAGGGCGGATTCGTGGGAGACGTGCTGTTCTCCTGACCGCCTGCCCCACACGCCGGGTCGGCCGCCGCTCCGCGCGGCGCCGCCGGCCCGGCCACCGATCGACCACCACCGCGAGAAGACAGGACCCATGCCCTCCACCGAGACCGCACCCCGCCACGGGGACCGCGCCGCCCGCGACGGCTCCCGGCCCGCCGGGAACACCGCCGCCCCCGGCGGCACCGAGCGCGCCCTCCCGGTCTGGACCTGGCCGGCGGTGGCCGCCGCCGGTGCCCTGGCCCTCGTGCTGGCCGCCTGGTTCACCGGCGTCTCCGCCGCCCGCGAGCTGTCCGACCCCGGTGCCCTGACCCGCTGGGGCGTGCCGATCGTCGAGTACGGCTCCAACATGGCGATGTCCGTGACCATCGGCGCCCTGATCTTCGCCGCCGCCATCCTGCCGCCCCACACCGGCGGCCGGGCCCCGCGCCGCCGCAAGGACGACCCGCCGGCCGAGCGCCTGCCGGAGCACCCCGCGTTCGCCCGGACCATGCTGGTGGCCTCCGTGGCCGCCGGGGTGTGGACCCTGTGCGCGCTGGCCGTGGGCATCCTGTCCTACTCGGACCTGGCCGGCATCCCGCTCGGCGCCGGCGCTGCCTTCTCGGACGGGCTCGTCGCCTACTTCGTGTCCATCTCGGTGGGGCAGGCCTGGTTCTGGGTGACCGTCATCGCCGCCGTGGTGACCTCACTGGCGGTGGCCGTGCGCTCCCACAGCGGCCTGTTCTGGGTGGGCATCCTCGCGATGATCGCCCTCGTGCCGCTCGCACTGATCGGCCACGCCGCCGGCGGCGACGACCACATGGCGGCCGTGAACTCCATCGGTCTGCACCTGCTCGGCGTGGTGGTGTGGGTCGGCGGCCTGCTGGTGCTCGCCCTGATCGCCCCCACGCTGGTCGGCCCGGACGGCGGCACCGGCCGCACCACCTACCGCCGGCAGGGAGCCGCCCCGCTCGTGCACACCGTGCTGTCCCGCTACTCGGTGCTCGCCGGACTCGGCCTGTTCACCGTGGCCCTGTCCGGCGTGGTCAACGCCGCCCTGCGGGTGGAGCACCTGCATCAGCTTCTCGCCCCGTACGGAGGCCTGGTGGCCGTGAAGTTCCTGGCGGTGGTGCTCCTGGGCCTGATCGGCCTGGCCCACCGCCGTTGGATCATTCCGCAGCTGCGTGGCGGCGCCGGCGAGGACGCCGCAGCCGAGGCCCCGCGTCCGGCCCGCCGTCTGCTGTGGCAGCTGATCGCCGTGGAGGCCGTGGTGATGTCCGCCGTCATGGGCGTCTCCGCCGTCCTCAGCCGCACTGCGCCGCCGAAGCCGGAGGAGCTGCCGGACGGCGCCAGCCCGGCCCGCATCCTCACCGGCTACGAGCTGCCCCCGGAGCTCACCGGCGCCCGCTGGTTCGACCTGTGGCGCTGGGACTGGCTGTGGGTGGCCGTGTGCGTGTTCCTGGCGATCTGGTACGTGCGGTCCACGGTGCAGCTGCACCGCCGCGGGGACTCCTGGCCCGTGCTGCGCACGATCTGCTGGATCCTCGGGCTGGTGGTGCTGACCTGGGCCACCTCCGGCGCCCCGGCCGTCTACGGCCGTGTGCTGTTCTCCGCCCACATGGTCGGGCACATGACGTTGACGATGATCGCGCCGCTGTTCCTGGCGCTCGGCGCACCGATCACGCTGGCCCTGCGCTCGTTGCCGGTGCGCACGGACGACACGCGCGGCCCGCGCGAATGGATCCTGTGGATCGTGCACTCCCGGTGGGGGGCGTTCATCACCCACCCGATCGTGGCGGGCGCCAATTTCGCCGGCTCGATCCTGGTCTTCTACTACACGGACTTCTTCCGGTTCGCGCTGGAATACCACGTGGGCCACGAGTTCATGAACGTGCACTTCCTGCTCACGGGCTTCGTGTTCGCGCTGGTGATGGTGGGCGCGGATCCGCTGCCGAACCGCCCGCCGTATCCGATCCGCCTGGTCGTGCTGCTGGCCACCATGGTGTTCCACGCGTTCATCGGCGTGGCCATGACCTCCTCCACGGGACTGATGCAGGCCGACTGGTTCGGCAACATGGGCCGTCCCTGGGGTCCGGACGCGCTGGCCGACCAGCAGATCGGCGGTGCGGTGATGTGGGGCATCGGCGAGTTCCCGACCGTGGCGATGGCCGTGACCGTGGCCGTCCTGTGGGCGCTCGACGACCGCAAGGTCGCCGAGCGCTACGACCGCAAGGCCGAGCGCGACGGAGACGCCGAGCTCGCCGCCTGGAACCAGATGTACTCGAACCTCGCCGACCAGGAGGACCGCCATGGCCGCCGCTGACACCGCCGACCGCCTGCCCGCCCGCCGCGCCGCCCGCCGCTGCGCCGGCCTGGCCCTGGCGGCGCTGCTCGCCCTCACCGGCTGCGCCCCAGGGGACGACGACGGCGCCGGCACCTCCGCCCCGGACGGCGCCTCCGCCTCGGCCGGCCAGGACGGGGACGCCTCGGCAGACGACGCGAAGCCGGAGCCGGCCTCCGAACAGGAGGCCGCGGACGTGGTGGACCAGCTGGACCTGGGCGACCGCCAGGACCAGCGGATGGCCGCCGCGGCGGCCGAGCGCGCCGCATCCTTCGGCTTCGTCCGCCAGCGCGCCGCCACGGACGAGGAGATCTCCACGACCCGCGAGGACAACGCCGCGCGCCTGCGCGACGCCTCCCGCACCACCGTGGAGCCGAGCGAGTGCAAGGCACCGCTGAACGCTCTGGACTTCTCGCCGATCCTGCTGGACCAGGAGGAGGTCTCCCGCGTGGACGTGGGCGCCGGCTCGTTCACCGGCACCGGCACCGTGGAGGTGGCGAGGCTGGACGGCCCCGCCCGCCAGCGCGTGGAGAAGCACCTGCAGACCGTGAACACCCTGCTGACCGACTGCTCGGAGATGACCATGACGGTCACCGAGGGGGACAGCACCGTGGACTACGTGCTGACCACCGAGAAGCCCGACCTGTCCGACGGCACCCCGGCGCAGTCCGCGATCACCTGGACCCGTCACCCCGCGAGCGACGAGGAGAACACGCTCACCGCGCAGGTGCTCACCGCCACCACTGCCGACTCGGTGGTCATGGTGTCCTTCGTGGGCCAGCAGGCCGCCGGAGACAAGGAGTTCACCATCATGGCCGAGGAGATCGTGGCCGCCGCCGAGCGCGCGGGCTGAGCCGGCCGGCCGAGGGGCGGACTGAGCCGGCGGACCGAGCGCGCCGGCTGAGCCGGCCGGCCGAGGGACGGATCGGCGTCCCGTCGGCTCCCGCCGTGCTGTGGCGGGGGCCCGGCCGCCCGAATGTGTCCGCGAACTTGCGGCTCGGGCCCGAGCGCGCGGGACAATGGGGGCATGACTGGCATCTCTCGTCCCGGCCCCCGCGTCCGCGCCTCCGAGCTCGTCGGCCGCGGCTGGCTGAACACCGGCGGCAAGGAGCTCACGCTCGAGGACCTGCGCGGCAAGATCACGATCCTCGACTTCTGGACGTTCTGCTGCATCAACTGCCTGCACGTGCTGGACGAGCTGCGCCCGCTGGAGGAGGAGTACCACGACGTCCTCGTGACGGTCGGCGTGCACTCCCCGAAGTTCGAGCACGAGGCCGACCCGGACGCCCTGGCCGCCGCCGTGGAGCGCTACGAGATCGCCCACCCGGTGCTGGACGACCCGGAGCTGACCACCTGGCAGGCGTACTCGGCCCGCGCCTGGCCGACCCTCGTGGTGGTCGACCCGGAGGGGTACATCGCCGCCCACCTCTCCGGCGAGGGCCACGTGGCCGGCCTGCGCTCCCTGGTGGCCGAGCTCGTCGCCGAGCACGAGGCCAAGGGCACCCTGCACCGCGGGGACGGCCCCTATGTCGCCCCGGAGCCGGTCGCCCGCGACCTGCGCTTCCCGGGCAAGGCGATCTCCCTGGCCGACCGCGGCTCCCGCCCCGGCACCTTCCTCGTGGCGGACACCGGCCACCACCGCCTCGTCGAGCTGGACGCGGACCTCAGCACCCCGATCCGCGCCATCGGCGGCGGCGACCCCGCCGACGCCCCTGACGAGGCCGCGCACCTGGCCTTCCCGACCCCCGCCACCCGCGGCCACGCCGACGGCGGCCCGGAGCAGGCACTGTTCAACGAGCCCAACGGCCTGGCCCTGCTGCCGGCCGAGGTGGCCGCGCAGGTCGGCTACGACGTGGTCGTGGCCGACACCGTGAACCACCGCCTCCGCGGCCTCAGCCTGGCCACCGGCGAGGTCCGGACGCTCGCCGGCAACGGCGTGCAGGCCCTCATCGACGGCGAGCGCGTCGCGGCGGCGGCGAAGGCCGCCGAGTCGGCCGACCCGGCCCAGGAGCAGGGCGCGGTGCCCGCGGACGAGGAGGGCGCCGTCGTCGTGCTGGGCCCGCTGGAGGGCAAGCCGACCGGGGTGTCCCTCTCCTCCCCGTGGGACGTGGTGTGGGACGAGGCGGCCGGCCACGTGGTGATCGCGATGGCGGGCACCCATCAGCTGCACGCCTACGACCCGGTGGCCGACGAGCTGTCCCTGTTCGCCGGCACCGGCCTGGAGGGACTGACCGACGGCCCGGCCGAGCGCTCCTGGTTCGCCCAGACCTCCGGCCTGGCCGTGGACGCCGCCGGCACCCTCTGGGCGGCCGACTCCGAGACCTCCGCGCTGCGCACGGTCACCGGCGGGACGGGGGAGCGGACCGTGTCCACGGCGGTGGGCACCGGCCTGTTCGACTTCGGCTACGTGGACGGCCCGGCGGAGCAGGCGCGCCTGCAGCACCCGCTCGGCGTGACCGCGCTGCCGGACGGCTCCGTGCTGGTCGCGGACACCTACAACGGCGCCGTCCGACGCTTCACCCCGGCCGGCACGGACGCCGCCGGGCGCGAGACCCAGGCGGCGCTGTCCACCGTGGCCCGCGGCCTGGCCGAGCCCTCCGACGTGCTCGTGGAGGTGGACGCCGAGGGCAAGGCGGCGTCGATCGTGGTGGTGGAGACCAACGCCCACCGCCTGGAACGGATCGCCGTGCCGGACGAGTACCTCACCGTGGACGAGGGCGCCCGCCAGACCCAGCGCCCGCGCACCCCCGTGGTGGCCGGAGAGTTCGGCCTGGCCGTCGGCTTCGAGGCCCCGTCCGGGCAGAAGCTCGACGATCGCTGGGGCGATCCCACTCAGCTGAAGGTGTCCTCCTCTCCGGAGGAGCTGCTGCTGGACGGTGCCGGCACCTCCACCGGTCTGACCCGCACGCTGCGCCTGAACCCGGACGTGGCCGAGGGCGTCCTGCACATCACGGCCCGCGCCGCCGCCTGCGACGGGGAGAAGGGGCAGCCGATCCCGGACCATGCCGCCTGCCACCTGTATCAGCAGGACTGGGGCATCCCGGTGACCGTCCATGCGGCCGAGGCCGCGCCGGAGGGGGCGGAAACCCGCCTGGACCTGGACCTGCGCGGGATACACTGAGCGGGAAGGCCGAGTCCTGCGCGCAGGGCCGCCGGAGAAACGCCCCCTGACACCGAAGGCTTCCTGAACCCATGACCACTCTCTTCGTCACCTCGTCCTCGCACGGGTCCACCCGGGAGATCGCCGAGCGCATGGCTCAGGTCCTGCGCACCAAGCAGGCCGTGGAGACCGTCGTCGAGGACGTCGCCGGCGCCGCGGCGTGGCTGGACACCGCAGATGCCGTCGTGGTCTGCGCCCCGGTGTATGCCGGCAAGCTGGCCGCTGACGCCAAGCGCTTCCTGGACTCGCGCCGTGCGGAGCTGTCCGAGAAGCCCCTGAACATCGTGGTCTCCGGCGGATCTCCCCAGCTGGACGACGCGCTGCGCATTCAGCTGGAGGCCTACCGTCCGCGCTCTGTGAAGTACCTCCGTGGCGCCCTCACCGAGGAGCGCCTCGGCTTCCTGGACAAGCTGAAGATCAAGCTGGCCAAGGGCGAGTACGGCGACTTCCGCGACTGGAACGCCATCGAGGCCCACGCCTCCGCACTGGCCAATCACGGCGCCAGCTGACCGGAGCCGGCTCGCGTGAGACGCCGAGGGCGTTCTCCGCGGCCGCCCCAGGAAAGTGAGGGGCAGACACGGTGTTGAGATCACATCTGAACCCCGTGTCCTGCCCCCAAGACGCGGTTCAAGACGCGGTTCAGCACGCGGCGTGGGGCGCGGTGCAGCATGCCCACCGGGGCCGGTCTCAGGCGAAGAGCAGGGCGACGACCATCATGGCCGGGATCGCCAGCACCGTGGTCACCAGGACGGTGTCCTTCGCGACCACCACGCCGGTCTCGTAGCGCACGGCCGCCACGAACACGTTCTGGGCGGTGGGCAGGGACGCCAGCACCACCGCGATCATCAGCTCCGGGCTGCCCAGGCCCACCGCGAACGCGCCGATCAGCCACGCGATCACCGGGTGCGCCACCAGCTTCATGGCCGAGGCCAGCACGGCGTCCCCGATGCGGCCGTCCTCCTTCCGCAGCGGCCGGGAGTCGGCCAGGGACATGCCGAACGCGATGAGCATCGCGGGGATGGACAACCCGCCGATCAGTTCCACCGAGTCCCACAGCGGTGCCGGCAGGGACCAGCCGACGGCGGAGAAGAGCAGGCCGAGGGCCGAGCCGATGATCATCGGGTTGCGCGCGGTCTGCCCCAGCTGGCTCACCACCCGGCGGAACCGGCCGTAGGCGGAGGGGGAGCGGCGTGCGGACGGTGAGCGGCCGTCGTCGGCAAGCGCGGTACGGCGGGACTCCGCGGCCAGCGCGGCCTCCAAGACGGTGATGTACAGCGGCGTGTAGATCGCCAGCTGGAAGAGGATCACCGGGGCGGCCAGGGCGGCATCCCCCAGGACGTAGGCGGCGATCGGCAGGCCCAGGTTCGCCGAGTTCACCATGGATGAGCCCAGGCCGGCGATCACCCGCTCCGAGCCGGTCCGGGACGGCAGCACGAACCGCGCCACGAGCATGAACACCGCGGCACACACCAGCGCCGAGGCGGCGGCCACCCACAGCTGCGGCCCCAGCACCGCGGTCACGTCCGCCTGGGACAGGGTCGTGAACAGCAGGGCGGGGGAGCCGATGAAGAACGAGGTACGGGACAGCACCGTCCGTCCCTCGACGCCCAGCACGCCGGTGCGGCCGGTGAGGAATCCGACGCCGATGATCACCCAGATGACGGTGAATCCGGAGAGCACCTCGGCCACGGGGACCTCCTCGACATCAGGGGCGGACATGCGTTCGGCCCCGGACCCACGTGGGGTTCCGGGGCCGAACGGTTCGGAGAGCGGGCGACGGGAATCGAACCCGCGTATCTTGCTTGGGAAGCAAGCGCTCTACCATTGAGCTACGCCCGCAGGTGCCTCCCCACTGTACACCGCGCGGCCGGTCGACCGGTGCGCGTCCGCCCGGGCACGTCTCATGATGGGAATCACATCGAGGCTGTTCCTGCGCTACGGTGAACCCGTGCTGCTCTCCGACCGTGACTTCCGTGCCGAGATCGACGCCGGCCGCGTGGCCCTCGAGCCCTACGACCCGGCGTTCGTCCAGCCCGCGTCCATCGACGTGCGCCTGGACCGCTTCTTCCGGCTCTTCGACAACCACCGGTACGCACACATCGACCCCTCGGTGGAGCAGCCGGAGCTGACCCGCCTCGTGGAGGTGGACCCGGAGGAGGCCTTCGTGCTGCACCCGGGTGAGTTCGTCCTCGGCGCCACCTACGAGAAGGTCACCCTCCCGGACGACATCGCCGCGCGCCTGGAGGGCAAATCCTCCCTCGGCCGCCTCGGCCTGCTGACGCACTCGACCGCCGGCTTCATCGACCCCGGCTTCTCCGGCCACGTGACCCTGGAGCTGTCCAACACCGCGACGCTGCCGATCAAGCTGTGGCCGGGCATGAAGGTCGGCCAGCTCTGCTTCTTCCGGCTCTCCTCGGCGGCCGAGCACCCGTACGGCTCCGGCCCGTACCTCAACCGCTACCAGGGCCAGCGCGGTCCGACGGCCTCGCGCGCGCACCTGAACTTCCACCGCACCGTCATCGAGGGCTGAGACCGTGGCCGCGGTGAGCAAGCGGCAGGTGGCCGCCTGGGCCGCGTGGGACTGGGGCTCGGCCTCGTTCAACGCGGTGATGGTCACCTTCGTCTTCGGCACCTACCTGTCCTCCGAGGCCTTCGGGGCGGACGCCCGCGGCACCGAGTGGCTCTCCCGCGGCATGGCGGTGGCCGGCATCATCGTGGCACTCACCGCGCCGGTGCTGGGACGCCGCGCGGACCAGGGCGGACGCCGCAAGCTGTGGCTGGCGCTGAACACGGCGGTGGTGATCGCGGTGACGGGCCTGAGCTTCTTCGTGGCCCCGCACGAGCAGTACCTGCTGCTCGGCGTGGTGCTGCTGAGCATCGGCACCGTCTTCTTCGAATTCGCCGAGGTGCAGATCAACGCGATCCTCGTGCAGATCTCCACCCGGAAGACCGTCGGACGGATCTCCGGCATCGGCTGGGGCGCCGGCTACCTCGGCGGCATCGTGCTGCTGCTCATCGTGTACGTCGGCTTCGTCTCCGGCGACGCCGCCTGGTTCGGCATCCCGCACGAGCAGTCCCTCAACATCCGCGCCGTGGCCGTGGTGGCCGCCGTCTGGTTCCTGGTCTTCTCCCTCCCGGTCCTGTTCGCCGTGCCCAGCCCGACGGCGGCCCGACAGGAGGGTGCCGGCGCGCCGGCCGAGACCGTGCTGGGCTCCTACCGGGCGCTCTGGGAGCGACTGTGCCGCCTGTGGCGGGAGGACCGCAACACCCTGAAGTTCCTCATCGCCTCCGCCGTCTTCCGCGACGGCGTCGGTGCGGTCTTCCTCTACGGCGGGGCCCTCGGTACCACGGTCTTCGGGATCGCCGACGGCGACGTGATCGTCTTCGCGATCGTGGCGAACGTGGTGGCCGCCGCGGGCGCCTTCGCCGGCGGCTGGCTGGATGACCGGTTCGGTCCGCGCGCGGTGATCCTCGGATCGATCGGGGCCATGTGCGCCACGGCCGTGGGCCTGTTCTTCTCCGAGGGGCCGCGAGCGTTCTGGATCGGAGGTCTGATCCTCTGCCTGTTCGTGGGGCCGGTGCAGTCCTCCTCCCGCGCGTTCCTCGGCCGGCTGACCACCCCGCAGACCGCGGGCGAGCTGTTCGGCCTCTACGCCACCACCGGCCGTGCGGTCGGCTTCATCACGCCGGCTCTGTCCTCTGTGGCCCTGGCGCTCACCGGCGACCAGCGCTGGATCATCCCGACCATCGTGCTGGTCATCCTGGCCGGTGGAGTCTTGTTGCTGAGAGTGAACACCCCCCGCCGTCCGGTCGAAGAGGTGGAACCGCACCGGTAATATAGACGAGACCCTCGCCCGCTGATGCCGAAGGGGCCCCATGCTCGTCACCCTGATCGCCCTGTTCGCGGTCGCCATGGTGGCGCCCTGGATCTTCCGCTTCACCGGGCGTGAGGGGTTCTACGTCCTCGCCGCCGTCCCGGCCGCCGGTTTCGTCTGGCTGCTGACGCGCATGCCGGACGTCTTCGCGCTCCAGTCCGCGATCGACGCAGGAACGGACGTCCCGGCGCAGGCGGACGGCCTCGTCCGGGAGATCCCCTGGGTTCCGTTCCTGGACATCTCCCTCAGCTTCCGCATGGACGCGCTCTCCGCGTTCATGTCCCTGATCGTGCTGGGCGTCGGCGCGCTCGTGCTGGCCTACTGCGCCCGCTACTTCCGGGAGCACGAACCGAAGGACGCCGCGTTCGGCAGCCAGCTGCTGGCCTTCGCCGGAGCGATGTTCGGCCTGGTCACCACGGACGACCTGATGGTGCTCTACACCTTCTGGGAGATCACCTCGGTCCTGTCCTTCCTGCTCATCGGCTACGCAGGGCAGCGCATCTTCGCCCGTCGCTCCGCCATCCAGGCGCTGATCGTCACCACCTTCGGCGGCCTGGCCATGCTCGTCGGCCTGCTGATGCTCGGCGTCCAGGCCGGCTCCTGGAAGGTCTCCGGCGTGCTCGCCGCGGCCCCGGAGCTTCTGGCGGACCCGGCCCTGCGCGGCTACGCCGAGTGGGCGGTGGCGCTCGTGCTCATCGGCGCGCTGACCAAGTCCGCGCAGATCCCGTTCCACTTCTGGCTGCCGGCGGCGATGGCCGCGCCCACCCCCGTCTCCGCCTACCTGCACGCCGCGGCGATGGTGAAGGCCGGCGTCTTCCTCGTCGCCCGCCTCGCCCCGGCGTACGCCGGCCTGATGAGCTGGCAGATGCTCGTGACCGGCGTCGGCCTGGCCACCCTGCTGGTCGGCGGCTACCGGGCCCTGCGTCAAACGGACATCAAGCTCGTCCTGGCCTATGGCACCGTCTCCCAGCTCGGCTTCCTGATGGTCTCCAACGGCTTCGGCACACGGGACGCCGCCATGGCCGGCCTGGCGATGCTGATCGCCCACACCCTGTTCAAGGCGCCGCTGTTCATGGTGGTCGGCATCATCGACCATGAGACCGGCACCCGTGACGTCCGGACGCTCTCCGGGATCGGCCGGAGCCACCCGATGCTCGCGGGCATGAGTGCCGTGGCCGCCGCCTCCATGGCCGGCCTGCCCCCGCTGTTCGGCTTCGTGGCCAAGGAGTCCGTGTTGGAGGCGGCCCAGCACACCGCCGAGCACCACGGGACCGTGTGGGCCTGGAGCCCTCTCGTGTTCCTCTCGCTCGGCTCCGTGCTCACGGTGGCCTACACCTGCCGCTTCCTCTGGGGCGCCTTCGCCACCAAGCACGAGATGGACGACACCGGCACGCTCCGCCCCGTGCCTCCCACCGCGTTCCGCACCTCGGTCACGGCCCTGGAGATCGGCCCGTCCATGCTGCTCACCGCGCTCTGCGTGGCGATGGCGTTCATGCCGGGGCCGATCGAGAAGGTCATCACCGCCCACACCGGTGCCCTGGACCCGCTCGACGGCGCCGAGAAGCCGGCCCACCTCGCTCTCTGGCACGGACTGACTCCGATCCTCGCACTGTCTGCCGTGATCATCGGGCTCGGCCTGCTGCTGGCGTGGCAGCGCACCCGCGTGGAGCAGGCCCAGGAGCGTGTCCAGTTCCCGTGGGACGCGACCAAGGTCTACCAGCGGATCATCTACCAGCTGGATGCGCTCGCCGTGTGGGTCACCGGCCGCACGCAGACCGGCTCGCTGAGCACCTACCTGGGCATCATCCTCACCGTGGCCCTGGCGTTGCCGCTGTACTTCATGGTCTTCCCCGTGGGCGGCCATGAGAGGCCTCTGGCGACCCTCTGGAGCCAGGCGGAGATCGTCGTGGCCGAGGACGCGGCACAGGCCCTCGTCGTCCTGGCCATCGTGGTCGGTACCGTGGCGGCCGTGAAGGCGCACCGGCGTTTCATGGCCGCGCTGCTGGTGGCCATCACCGGCTACGGTGCCGCCGCCATCTTCGCCTTCCGCGGCGCCCCGGACCTCGCCATCACCCAGGTGCTCGTGGAGACGATCGTCCTCGTCACCCTCGTGCTCGGCCTGCGCTCCCTGCCGGCCAGCTGGGACCGGCGCGCCTCGGGCCACGGCCGCCGCTGGCCCCGGGTGTTGATCGCCGTGTCCTTCGCCCTGGTGATGATGTGGGTGGCCGCGACCGCGCTGGCCGCCCGCACCGCCGCCCCGATCTCCGTGGACATGCCGGAGCTGGCCTACGCCGAAGGCTACGGAAGCAACGTGGTCAACGTGACCCTCGTGGACATCCGTGCCTGGGACACCTGGGGTGAGATCACGGTGCTGGCTGCGGCCGCCACCGGCGTGGTCTCCCTGGTGTTCCTCCAGCACCGCGACCGTCGTGGCCGTGCCCTCGCCGAGGTGAAGACCGGCTCGGTCGGCCGCATCACCTCCGAGTCCGCCATGGGCACCGCCGTGCTCTCCACCGTGCGCCGCTTCGCGGTGAACGACTCCTCCTTCTGGCTCGAGGGGGGCCGCACCCTGGCTCCGGAGCGCCGGTCCATCGTGTTCGAGGTCATCGCCCGACTGATGTTCCACCCGATGGTGCTGTTCTCCCTGTACCTGCTCCTGGCCGGGCACAACACCCCCGGCGGCGGCTTCGCCGGCGGCCTGCTGGCCGGCCTGGCGCTCACCCTGCGCTACCTCGCCGGGGGCCGCTACGAGCTGCAGAACGCGATCCGGATCCCCTCGGGTGTCCTCCTCGGCGCCGGCCTGGCCCTGGCCTCCCTGACCGGCCTGTTCCCGCTGTTCTTCGGCGGGCAGGTCCTGCAGTCCGCGTACGTCGAGTTCCATGACCTGTTCCTGCTCGGGGACGTCAAGCTCGTCACCGCCACCGTCTTCGACATCGGCGTGTACCTCGTGGTGATCGGCCTCGTCGTGGACGTGCTCCGCTCCCTGGGCTCCGAGATCGACCGCCGCGGCGACGAGGCCCGCATGGCTCGCGAGAAGGCCCGGATGCACCGGCGGCGCCGCCACCGCCGCGCCGGCGCTTCCGGTGCCGTGGCCGGTCGCAGCCGCCCCCCTGTGCAGGGCCCCGCCGGCAACGGCACCCCGACCACCGCCCCGACGACCGCCGAGGAGGCCGGACGATGATGAGCATCGACCTCGCCCTGCTGGTCGCCATGGGCGTGATGTACGCCGGTGGCATCTACATGCTGCTCGAGCGCACCCTGACCCGCATCCTGTTCGGGATCATGCTGATCACCAACGCCACGATCATGCTGCTGCTGATCACCGGAGGCCGATCCGGCGACGCCCCGATCCGCATCGAGGGCAAGGACCCCACGACCTACTCCGACCCGTTGCCGCAAGCGCTCATGCTGACCGCCATCGTCATCGGCTTCGCCGTCACCGCGTTCCTGGTCGCCATGATCTACCGCTCCTGGCTGCTCAGCCGCGAGGACGTCGTGGCCGTGGACCCCGAAGACGTCAAGGTGGCCTCCCAGGAGGCCTTCGACGCGGAGGAGGACTCCGAGCTCGAGGAGGAGACCTCCGAGTTCCTGGACGACTCCTGCGATCCCAACGCGGACTACGAGCACACCTCCGAGGAGCGTAAGGCCGTCCGCGAGGTGTCCGCCCGCCGCAGCCACCCCGCCGGCAGGTCCCGGGGCACGTCCGCCGACCACGCCGTCACCGACGGGTCCCGCCCGGCCGGTACCGTCCGTGAGGAGCGTGAGCGCCCGTGATCATGCTCGGCACGACCCCGCTGACGGACCTGGCCCCGCTGGCCGTCCTGCTGCCCGTGCTCGGCGCGGCTCTGACCTTCACGCTCGTGCGCCGTCCGCGCGCGCAGATCACCCTCACCATCCTGACCCTCGCTCTGACGCTCGTGCTCAACGTCGGCCTGCTGGCCGTCGTCTGGGAGACGGGTGCCGCGGCGGTGAACATCGGCGGCTGGGTCCCCCCGATCGGCATCTCCCTCGTCGTGGACCGCCTGTCCGCGCTGATGCTCGTGATCTCCTCGCTCATCACCCTTGCGGTGCTGCTCTACGCCACTGCGCAGGGCGTGGTGGACGAGGACGAGGGCGGGCCCGTCTCGATCTTCCACCCCACCTACCTGATCCTCGTGGCGGGCGTGTCCAACGCCTTCCTCGCCGGTGACCTCTTCAACCTTTACGTGGGCTTTGAGATCCTGCTGACCGCCTCCTACGTCCTGCTCACCCTGGGCGGCACCGGCCAGCGCATCCGGGCCGGCATCACCTACGTGGTGGTGTCCGTGATCTCGTCCATGGTGTTCCTCGTGGCGATCGCCATGATCTACGCGGCCACCGGCACCGTGAACATGGCGGACCTGGCAGGCAAGCTCGGCGACCTGCCCACGGACGTCCAGATGGTCCTGCACGTGATGCTGCTCGTGGGCTTCGCGATCAAGGCGGCGGTGTTCCCGCTGTCCTTCTGGCTGCCCGACTCCTACCCGACCGCCCCCGCCCCCGTCACCGCGGTCTTCGCGGGCCTGCTGACGAAGGTCGGCGTCTACGCGCTGATCCGGACGGAGACGCTGCTGTTCCCGGGAGAGCACGTCAACGCACTCCTGATGGTCGTGGCGGCGCTGACCATGGTGGTGGGCATCCTGGGCGCCCTCGCCCAGTCGGACCTGAAGCGAATCCTCTCCTTCACGCTCGTCTCGCACATCGGCTACATGATCTTCGGCCTGGGCCTGGCCTCCGAGCTCGGCCTGGCGGCCACGGTCTTCTACGTGGCCCACCACATCACCGTGCAGACCGGCATGTTCCTGGTCACCGGCCTCATCGAGAACCGGGCGGGCACGGCGAACATCGACCGGCTCGGCTCGCTGGCCTTCGTCTCGCCCCTGGTGGCCGTCCTGTTCTTCATCCCCGCCATGAACCTGGCCGGCATCCCGCCGTTCTCCGGCTTCTTCGGCAAGATCGGCCTGCTGGCGGGCGGCGTCGAGCAGGCCACCCCGCTGGCCTGGGTGCTCGTCGCGGTCTCCGTGATCGTGTCCCTCTTGACGCTGCTCGTGGTGGTCCGCGCCTGGGCGCGCGCCTTCTGGCGCCGCATCGACGACGTCGAGCACCCGCCGGCGCAGCTGGTCTCCGCATATCAACGGGCCAAGGCCTCTGGCCGCCGACCCAAGCCGCTGAGCATGGGCCTGGTCCTGCCGACCGCCGGCCTGGTCGCGCTGAGCGTGGCGTTCACCGTCTTCGCCGGGCCGCTCTACGACCTCTCGGACCGCGCGGCCCAGGACATGATGGACCGCACCCCGTACATCACCGCCGTGCTGGGAGAGGCCGCCGCCGAGGAGGCCGCGGATGACCTGGCGGACGACCCGACGGAGGAGGGCCATGACGGACGCTGACACGACCGCAGGGACCCGCCCCACCGGTCTGCGCGCCGAGCTCACGCAGTGGCCGGTGGTGGTCTTCATGGTCCTGCTCTGGTGCGCCCTGTGGCAGGACTTCAGCCCGGGCGTCATGCTCGTGGGCCTGCTGTTCTCCCTGCTGCTGAAGCGGCTGCTCCCGCTGCCGCCGGTGCAGTTCCCCGGGCGTTTCCACCCCTGGGGGATCCTGGTGTTCACGCTGACGTTCCTCAAGGACGTGGTGGCGGCGTCCATCGCCGTCTCCCTGGTGGTCCTCCTCCGGCCCCGCAGCTCCCGGCACTCCATCGTGGAGGTCCGCCTGCGCAGCCACGACGACCTGATCGTCACCCTGACCAGCCACGCTCTGGCCCTCGTGCCCGGCTCGATCGTCCCGGACGTGGACCGCGCCACCGCCACCCTGTATCTGCACTGCCTGGACGCCGCCGGTGAGGAGCGCGTCGACAGCATCCGCCGCAACGCCCTGCGCGTGGAGGCGCGCATCATCCGGGCCGTCGGGTCCGCCGCGGACCTCGAGCTGGTGCGCCGGTACCCGGACAGTGCCCCGCCGTACGAGGACATGGACGAGTACCGCCGATATCCGCCGCACATCCACCGTCCCTTCGCCGACGCCGAGGAGGCAGACCGCCGATGAGCACGCCCCTGTTCGTCGCCGCCGTCGTCGCCGGCCTGCTGCTGGCGGTCGGTGCGGTTGGCGCGATCCTCCGCATCGTCCGTGGCCCCTCCCTGCTGGACCGGGCCATCGGCTCCGATGTCCTGCTCGTGGTCCTCTCCGGCGCCCTGATCTTGGAGATGGCCGTCAACCGGCACACCAACACCATCGTGTTGGTCGTGCTCGCCTCGATGGTCGGCTTCGTGGGCTCGGTGACCCTGGCCCGCTTCGTGGAGGACAACCGTCCGGACCACGCCCAGGAGGCCGGCGCACAGATGCGCCCGGACCCCTCCACCGCGGACCACGCGCCGCGCACGCCCTCGGCTGTGAAGGAGGATCCCCGTGGCTGAGACTGCACTGCTCTGGGACACGGTCGCCGCCGTGCTGCTGATCCTCGGTGCGTCCCTCTCGCTCGTGGCCGGCGTGGGCCTGACGGTGCTCCCGGACCTGCTCACCCGCATCCACGCCGCCGCCAAGCCCCAGGTCCTCGGCCTGCTGCTCATGCTCGCCGGCCTGGCCGTCGTGTGGCGGTCGTGGGTCTGGCTGCCCATCCTGTTCTTCGCGTGGCTGCTGCAGATGATCACCGCGCCCGTGGCCGCCCATCTGGTGGCACGTGCCGGCTACCGCACCCGTCACGTCAAGCGCGACCTGCTGGACCGGGACGAGCTCGCCGACGTCGTCCGCCGGGGACGGCACAGCGAGCATCCCGCGGACACCGCGCCCCAGCCGGTGGTCTCCCCGGACGGCTCCGCCCCGAAGCCTGTCGACACCCCGGTGAGCCGGAAGGACGGCGGGACCCGCTGACGTCCTCCGCCGCCTCCTGACACCACGACGACGGCGCGGCACCCTGGTCGGGGTGCCGCGCCGTCATCGTGCAGCGGGTGGGAGCACTCCGGCTCCCTGCGGGAGCCGAGGAGCGGCTCGGTGAGGGTCAGACCTCGTTGTCGATGCTCTTGGCGGTCTTCGCCTCGAAGCGGCGCATGGCGGTGCCGGCGCCGCGCTGGCCGGCGACCTTGATCAGGGCCGAGATGCCGGCCGAGATGAAGGCGAAGGACAGGGCCTCCACCAGGGGCAGCTCGTCGTCGGTGGCGTCGCGCGGGGCTTCGTGGCCGGTGGCGAGGCGCCAGCCGGTCGTGACCAGCTGCGAGCCGACCATGCCTCCGGCGATGGTGATGCCGGTGGCGAGGAGCTTCTGCAGGACGGTGTTCATGGAGGGGGTTCTCCTTCGGGGCGAGGGGCCGGAACGGTCGGTTCGGCGGATGTCTGCGCCCCAGCCTACCGGCGGGGCCCACGCGCAGGCACGGCACGCGACGCGCCCCGTCGGCGGCGGCGGGCCGCAGGGCTCCGGCGGACGCCGCTCAGTCCACGGTGACGGCGTGAGCGCCCGGGTCCCGGTCCTCGCGGAGCCACGCGTTCAGCCGGTCGGTCAGCTCGTCGTCCACAGGGAGCGGCTCACCGTCCACACTGAGCACCGGGGCCACCCCGCGCACGGAGGAGGCCAGCCACAGGCCCTCGATGCCCTCCAGGTCGGCCGGAGTCAGCGGTCCGTAGCCCAGCGGCCAGCCCTCCCGCTCGGCGGCGGCGAACACCACGGCCTGGGAGGTGCCGGCGAGGATGCCCTGCTGACGCAGCGGGGTGACGAGCTCGCGGCGGCCCTCGGCGTTGCGGCGGACGAGCAGCGCTGTGGACGTCGGCCCCTCGAGGAGCTGGCCGTCCGAGGACACGAACAGGACGTCGTCCGCGCCGTTGGCCTTGGCGTGACGCAGGGCGGCCATGTTCACCGCGTAGGACAGCGTCTTGGCGCCGGCAAGCAGCCACGGGGCCTTGTCGGCCACCCGGGAGTCCAGGCCGCGGTTCAGCAGGAGCACGCGCAGGCCGGCCGGACGCACGGACGGGTCCGGCAGGGCCGTGGCGGTGAGCAGCACCCAGGCGGTGGGCTGCGGGGCGAGGCCTGCGGCCGTCTCCGGGCCGCGGGTCACGGTGAGCTTCACGGTGGCGGCGGTGCCGGGGCAGGAGCGGGCGAACTCCGCGAGGCCCATGTCGATCGCCTGGCGCCACTGGGCGGGGGAGGGCACCGGCAGGTCGAGGATCTCGGCGGAGCCTCCCAGGCGGCCCAGGTGCGCGCCGAGCTTGCGGACAGTCAGCGAGCCGTCCTCGCCCGGGGCCGCGAGGGCGGTCTCGAACAGACCATCGCCGCGGGACACGCCCTGGTCCTTCACGGTGAGGTGCGGGGCCGAGGGGTCCGCGAGCTCGGGGACGAGCCCGGCGACCCCGGAGGGACGCAGCAGGACGAGGACTTCACGGGAGGCGGCGACGCCGCCGGACACGGTGCTCATGGCCCCCAGGGTAGTGCCCGGGCCAGGCGGCGACGTGTCCGACGGCGTCGGTCGGTGCCGCGTGCCCGGCGGCCTGTTGCGGGGCCGGGCGGCGGGAGGATCAGTGCGTGGGCGGGCTCTGGACCTGCGGGATCTCACCGGTGACCGTGCGGTCCCCGGCCGGGGCCTCGTGGTCGCCCTCGAGCTTGGCACCCTCGACGTCCACGTCCGGCAGGATGCGGTCCAGCCAGCCCGGCAGCCACCAGGCCGCCGGTCCCAGCAGGTGCATGACCGCCGGCATCAGCAGCAGGCGCACCACGAAGGCGTCGAAGAGCACGCCCACGGTGAGGCCGAAGCCGATCGGGCGGATCATCGCGTCGTGGGCGAAGATGAAGCCGCCGAACACCGAGACCATGATGATCGCGGCGGCGATCACCACGGAGCGGCCGGCGCGCAGACCGGAGAGCACGGCCTCGCGGGCGGGCTTGCCGTGGGCGTAGGCCTCGCGCATGCCGGAGGCGATGAACAGCTGGTAGTCCATGGCCAGGCCGAACAGCACGCCGATCATGATGGTCGGCAGGAAGCTGAGCACCGGGCCCGGGGAGTGCACGCCGAAGATCGAGCTGAGCCAGCCCCACTGGTAGATGGCCACGACCGCGCCCATCGCGGTGAACACCGAGAGGATGAAGCCGCCGGTGGCGATCAGCGGGACCAGCAGGGACCGGAACACCAGCACCATGATGACCAGGGACAGGCCCACCACCAGGGTGAGGTACAGCGGCAGGGCATCGGAGAGCTTCGCAGAGACGTCGATGAATCCGCTGGTCACGCCGGCCACGTCGAGGCCGGTGGCCTCGCCCGCCGCCTCGGTGGAGCGCAGGGTCTGCACGAGCTCCTCGGTGGAGATCGCGTTCGGACCCTCCTCCGGGATGACCTGGATCATGGCGAGCGAGCGGTCCCCGTTCAGGGCCGCGGGCACCGCCGCCTTCACGTGGTCCATCTGCGCCACCTGCTCGGCGACCGTGAGCTGCAGGTCCGAGGCCTCGTCCCCGGACAGGCCCTTCGGCAGGTCCGCGGTCACCACGAGCGGGCCGTTGTAGCCGTCGCCGAAGGCCTCGCCGGTGAGCGTGTAGGCGCGCTCGGAGCTGGAACCGACCGGCTCGGAGCCGCCGTCGGGCAGGCCCAGGCGCATGGAGCCGAACGGAAGGGCGATCACCACCAGGGCCACGATCGCCGCGAGCGAGGTCACGACCGCGGATCCGGTGGACATCCGGGTGCGCTTGGCTCCGCCGCGGGTCGGCTTGTCACCGTGCAGCGGCTGCAGCTCCCCGGCCTCCACGCGGGCGCGCTCCTTCTTGTTCAGCGCCTTCGGCCCGATCAGGGCCAGCAGAGCCGGGGTCAGGGTCACGGCGACCAGTACGGCGATCGCCACGCAGGCCGCGGCCACCGTGCCCATCAGGCCCAGGAACGGGATGCCGGTGACGTTCAGCGCGGCCAGGGCGATGATCACGGTCAGGCCCGCGAACACCACCGCGTTGCCGGAGGTGCCGTTGGCCAGGCCGATGGACTCGTGCACGGGCATGCCGGCCTTCAGCTGCTGCCGGTGGCGGTTGACGATGAACAGTGCGTAGTCGATGCCCACGGCAAGACCGAGCATGATGCCCAGCACCGGGGTCACGGACATCATCTCCACGACGCCGGAGAAGGCCAGGGCGCCGGCGACGCCCACACCCACGCCGATCAGGGCGTTGAGCAGGGGCAGGCCGGCCGCGGCCAGCGTGCCGAGCATGATCACCAGCACGATGGCGGCGACGATCAGGCCGACCACCTCGGCCGGGCCCATCACCTGCGGAACGGACGCGTTGAGCTGCTGGTCCGGGTAGATGTCCACGCCCTCGATGTCCGCGTCGGTCAGCAGGGAGGTGACCTCCTCCTTCTGCTCGGTCTCCAGGTCCATGGTCGGCATGCCGAAGACCACGCGGCCCATGGCCACGTCGCCCTTCTCGGAGACCGCTCGGAAGTCCTCGGTGAGGGCGAGGGTGCGTTCGCCGCGTTCGAGCTGCGGGCGGTTCTGTTCGATCCGGCGCTCGCCCTCGGCGAGGTCCTGCTCGGCCTGGGCGAGCTGCTCCTTCTTGGACTTGAGCTCGGCCTTGCCGGCGTCGAGCTGCTCCTGCCCCTGCTGCCACTGGGCGCGGCCGGAGTCGTACTCGGCCTTGCCGGCCTGCCACTCGGCCAGACCACGGTCGTACTCGGCCTTGCCGGCCTGCCACTCGGCCTCGCCCTGCTCGTACTGCTGGCGGCCGGCCTCGAGCTCGGCGCGGCCCTGCTCCAGCTGGGCGCGGCCCTGCTCGAGCTGGGTACGGGACTGCTCGAGCTCGGCGCGGCCGGCCTCGATGCGCCGGGCGCCCTGCTCGTACTCGGCCTGGCCGGCCTCCCACCGGGCGAGGCCCTGCTCGTACTGCTGCCGGCCGGCATCCAGCTCGGCCTGCTGGTCAGCGAACTGCTGCTCGGCCTGCTTCTCGGTCATGCCCTGGGCGATCGCCTGTTCCTTGGCGGCGTCCAGCTGGGCCTGGCCGGCGTCGAGCTGCTGCTTCGAGGAGTCGAGCTCGGCCTTCGCAGCGTCCAGCTGCGGCGTGGACTTCTCGAGCTCGGCCTGCCCGGCATCGAGCTCGGCCTGCCCGGCCTCCAGCTGCTGTTCGCCCTGCTCGAGCTCCTGCGCCTTGGAGTCCAGCTCGGCCTGGCCGGCGTCGAGCTGCTGCTTGGAGGAGTCGAGCTCGGCACGGCCGGCGTCCAGCTGCTCCTTGGCGGCGTCGAGCTCGGCCTTGCCGGCGTCCAGCTGTTCCTTGGCGGAGTCCAGCTCGGCCTTGCCGGAGGTGATCTGCGGCTCGGCCTCGTCGAGCTGGGTCTTCGCGTCGTCGAGCTGGGCCTGGTTGTCCTCGATCTGCTTCTCGCCCTCGGCCAGCTGGGTCTTGCCGTCGGCGATCTGCTCCTTGCCGTCGGAGACCCGCTTCTCGCCCTTCTCCAGCTCCTGCCTGCCGTCGGTGACCTGGGTCTTCGCGTCGTCCAGCTCCTTCTGGAGGGCGAACGGGTTCTGCGTCTCGTCCACGACGTCGACGCCCTCGACCTCCTTCATCAGCTTGGCGATCTCCTGGCGCTGGGACCGGGTGAACGCAGAGCCGTCCTCGGTGGCGAAGACGACGCTGCCCGAGCCCTTCGCCGCGTCCGGGAACTCGCGCTCGAGGCGGTCCGTCAGCTGCGCTGTGCGCGTGTTCGGGATGTCCACGGCGGAGGACAGGGTGCCGCCGAAGGCGAGGAAGGAGCCGACGGCGAGGGCGAGGGCCACGAGCCAGGCGACGATCGCGACGAACGGGCGCCGCGCCGAGGCGATGCCGAGGCGGTACAGGAGCTTTGCCATGAGGAGGGGAGGCCTTCCGTGACGAGACGTGTGTCAGGCGCGAGGCGGCGGACAGGTCGCCGCTCCCACTATATTCATAAGCGGAGCGCTGTGCTCCGCTAATGGGGTGGCGCATCAGGTGACTTCGCCCACATCGTCCCAGATCAGATCCCGTCCAGGGATGGTCTCGGCTCAGTGCAGGCGCACCCGCAGGCCGGCGGCGTGCGCGGGGGAGTGGTCCGTCAGGTAACGCTCCTCCTGCGCCGCCCAGCGGTTCCAGTGCGGGGCATAGACCTCGCCGTCGCGGGCGAGGGCGAGGGTGCGCCGGTCGGCGTCGTCGGCATCCACCCAGACGCCGAGGGTCAGCAGGCCGCGGGCGCCGTGGCAGAGCGCGCCGACCCCCTCGCAGACCACCACGTCGGCCGGCGCCACGGTCCGCCGTGGGCCGGGCCGGCCCTCGTGCCAGTCCCAGGTGGGCACGTCGGCAGGCGCCCCCGCCGCCAGGCGACGCAGCGCAGCCACGTAGGGCCCGTCGTCGTCGGTGACGGCCGCCAGGCCGTCCCAGCCGGGGTACATCTGCTCGAGGGCGAGCAGGCGGACCTCGGCGAACGGCGAGAGCCGGTCGACGAGTGCGGCCGCGAGGGTGGTCTTCCCGGAGCCGGAGCGGCCGTCCACGCCGACCAGGACGGGGCCGTGGGACGGGGCGGCGCGGCCGTCCGAGTCAGGTGTCCTGCTCACGTTCACGAGGCCTCTCGGGCGTCTTCCCGGGGCTCCGCGGCGGAGTCCTGTGCGGGGAGGGTCGACTCGAGCTCGGTGAGCGAGGCGGTCGCGGTGCGGATGACCTGCAGGGCCGTCCGCAGCTCCTCGTCGGTGAAGTCCGCGAGGGCGGCGCGCAGCGCGCCGCCCATGGGGGCGAAGGCCGCCATGCCGTCGCGGACGGCGGAGTCGGTGTGGTGGACCAGCACGCGGCGGCGGTCCTGCTGGGAACGTGCGCGGGTGGCGTGGCCGGACTCGACGAGCCGGTCCACCACAGCGGTCGTCGCGGGCTTGGTGAGGCGCAGGTGGCCGCCGAGGTCCGAGGCGCTGGTCTCCAGACCGGCAGAGGCGCGGCGCATGAGGATGCTCAGGGCGCGCAGGTCCGTGCGGTAGAGCCCGACGGCGCGTCCGGCCAGGTCCACCATCCGGTCCGCGCTCTCCCCGAAGTCCCGCAGGGCGGTCGTCACCGCATGCAGGGGGTCGTGAGGGTCGGACGCGGAGTTCACAGCCCTGGAGTCTACTCGCCCACATCCAGTTGGTTTGACGGTCGAACCACCGTAGGGTTGTCCCATGCCTTCACGCGCGCCCGGTTCGGACGCCTCCGCTGCCTCACCTCTCGACGAGTACCGTTCTCCGCCGGCCCGTGCCGGACGCCGGGGGACAGCCCCCGCAGACGACCCGGCCGCGGACGGCCGACACGCGGGCGCCGAGCCCGGCGCGCCCGCCCCGCTGACAGGTGCGAAGCGCCCGTCAGCAGGCCTGCGCACCGGCCTGGCCGTGATCCTGTCCGTCCTGTGGTTCGCGGCGATGGGCTTCGGCGGCCCGACGTTCGGCACGATCTCCGAGGTCTCCTCCAACGACCAGGCGACCTTCCTGCCGGCGGGCGCCGAGTCCACGCTCGCCTCCGAGGAGGCCGCGAAGTTCCGTCAGGGCGAAGCCGTGCCGGCAGTCGTCGCGGGCGAGGCGGACGTCGATCCCCAAGCGGACGCCCCCGCCGTCGAAGCGCTCACCGGCGCCCTGAAGGACGTCGAGGGTGTGCAGGAGGTCGTGGGCCCGTTCCCGAGCGAGGACGGCGGGGCGGTGCAGCTCATCGCCCTCGTGGACACCTCGGACGGGGCGCCCGAGCTCGACTCCGTGGTGGATCAGCTGCGCACCGTGCTGGCCCAGACCACCGCGGACGACCCCGCCGTGCAGGACTCCTCGCTGGCGGACACGCAGTGGCACGTGACCGGCCCGGCCGGCCTGGCCTCGGACCTGGGCGGCGCGTTCGCCGGCATCGACGGCATCCTGCTCGCCGTCGCACTGACGGTGGTGTTCGTGATCCTCGTGGTCGTGTACCGCTCGGTGCTGCTGCCGATCGTCGTGCTGCTGACCGCCATGGGTGCGTTGTGCGCCGCGATCGTGGCCGTGTACTGGATGGCCCGCTGGGACTGGATCCAGCTCAACGGCCAGTCCCAGGGCATCCTCTCGATCCTCGTGATCGGCGCCTCCACGGACTACTGCCTGCTCCTGGTAGCCCGCCACCGCGAGGAGCTGCTGGTCCGCGAGCACGTGTTCGACGCCCTCGTGGCGGCGGTCCGCGGCAGTTTCGGCGCCATCACCGCCTCGGCGTCCACCGTGGCGATCGCCCTGCTCTGCCTGCTGTTCTCCGATCTGAACTCGAACCGCTCGCTCGGCCCGATCGCCGCCTCCGGAATCCTCTTCGCCTGGCTCGCCGCGCTCACCATGCTTCCGGGGATCCTCCAGCTGCTCGGCCGTGTCGCCTTCTGGCCGAACATCCCGTCACCGGCGAACGCCCGCGCCCGCAGGGAGGCGCTGGCAGCCGAGGGCAGGTCCTACCGCCAGCCGAAGGACGCCGAGGGCCGTCCGATCGCCGGCCTCGAGAACGACCATGGGATCTGGACGCGCTCGGCCGCCTTCGTGGCCCGCCACGCCCGCGCGGTCTGGATCGTCACCGCCGCCGTGCTGCTCGCCGTGGCCGCCGGCATCACCCAGCTCAACGCCTCGGGCGTCTCCCAGACCGACGTGATCCTGGGCGAGTCCGACGCGAAGGCCGGCCAGGCCGTGCTCTCGGAGCACTTCGCCGCCGGCTCCGGCTCCCCGGCGAACATCGTGGTGCCGGTGGACGAGCGCGACCGCGTACAGGAGATCCTCGAGGGCACCGACGGCGTCGCCGAGGTCCAGCTCGAGGCTGAGGGCGGTGCCCCGGCGGAGACCCCGCCGAGGGACCTGCCGCCGCTCGAGGTGGATGGCGACGTGCTGTTCTCCGTGACCCTGGCCGACCCGGCCGAGTCCCTCGAGGCGCAGCAGACCATCGAGACGATCCGCACCGAGCTGCAGGGCATCCCGGGCGACACCCTCGTGGGCGGCACCGCGGCCGAGGCGCTGGACACCAACGACACCGCCCAGCGCGACCTCGTGGTCATCATCCCGCTGGTGCTGGTGGTGGTGCTGCTCATCCTGATGGTGCTGCTCCGCTCCGTGCTGGCAGCCGTCCTGCTGGTGGCGGCCACCGTCATCAGCTTCGGCACCGCGATGGGAGTCTCGGCGCTCGTGTTCAACCACGTCTTCGAGTATCCGGGGGCGGACCCGACCGTGCCGCTGTACGGCTTCGTGTTCCTCGTGGCGCTCGGCGTGGACTACACGATCTTCCTCATGACCCGCACGCGCGAGGAGGCGGACGTGGTCGGCACCCGGGCCGGAGTCCTCAAGGCGCTCACGGTCACCGGTGGCGTCATCACCTCCGCCGGCGTGGTGCTCGCGGCGACGTTCGCGGCGCTGGCCGTGATCCCGCTGATGTTCATGGTGCAGCTCGGGTTCATCGTGGCCTTCGGCGTGCTGCTGGACACCCTCGTGGTCCGCACCCTGCTGATCCCCGCGCTCGTGCGTGACATCGGCCCGAAGGTCTGGTGGCCCGCCGAGGCCGCCTGACCCGGGTCCTGCCGCGCCCTTCCCGACGACGGCCCGCGCCCACCGCGGAGAGGGTGCGGGCCGTCGTCGTCCCGCCACGGCGGGCGTGGGGCGTCGGTCAGTCGCCGAGGGTGAAGTCCACCATCAGCAGGTGGGACAGTGCCACGGAGTGACCAGAGTGGGAGTGGAAGGGCTTGCCCAGCGCGCGCAGGGCCTCCACTGTGCGGTCTGTGCGCGCCATGGCGCGGCCCATGATGAAGCGACGCACCTCCGGGCGGGCGGCGGCCCGGTCGATGTCCTGCAGCCAGCGCTGGAAGCCGGCGGACAGGGGATCGTCCGGGTCGGCTGCCTCGACCGTGTCGTCGCCGTAGGCCGTGCCGGCGGCGAGACGGTCCGAGGCGGGCAGGACGACCAGGCTCTCGAGCTCCTGCGCGGTGGGTGCCTTGCGGGCGCTGTCGTAGTCCACGTCCTTGAGCCCGGGGACCAGGGACTCCATGACGTCGAAGTAGAAGCGGCGGCGCACGTCCTGCGGGAGGGCGGTCAGCGCCCGGATGGCGTACTTCGAGTTGAGCGGCATGAACAGCGGGCGGGCCTTCGGGATGTGGCCGAAGTGGAAGCGGTTCCGGAACTCGAGGTAGTGCTGGATGCTCGGCACGACGCCCGGGGCGATCTGCTTCAGCTGCTCCTGCGTGGTGGCCATCTCCTCCTGCCAGAGGGCGAAGTCGGCGGCGGGCATCTTCCCCTCGAGCGGCTCCAGCAGGCGCAGCGGCTCGGCATGCCGGTAGTACTGCTTGATGGTGCCGCCACCGCCGCCGTGTGCATGCACCTCGAACGGGTTCTGGAACGTCGAGGACATGTAGACCGGGGTGTACACGCCGAGGCTGTTCTCCCGCCAGTGGCGGTAGGCGCGGGACCCGGAGATCAGGGTGCGGGAGGGCGGCTTGGGGCCGTTCACCGTCAGGCCGTGGGCCTCGGCGATCCCCTTCGCGACGGCCAGGTCCTCCTTCTGGTTGACGCCCGAGTGCAGCCAGAACCGGTCCGAGTCCGTGCGGAACAGGCCGGACTCGAGGAGGAACGCGAACACCGTGCGGGAGTCCACGCCGCCGCTGAGGTCCGCGGTGAAGGTGACCCGCGGGTCCGCGAGCAGGGTGCGGGTGCGCCCGCGCCAGACGTCGAGGTACTGCTGGAGCGCCGCCTCGTACTCGAGCGGCTCGAGCTCGGGGGCGCGCTCGAGCACGAGGACGCCCCCGCGGATCACCGCGACGGTGCCGACCGGCAGGAGTCGGATCTCGTCGAACGGCGTCTGGAAGGTGGACAGCTGCATGGTCAGCGTCTGGCGGAGGGCGAACGGACGGAGCCTGCCGAGCCGGGGCGTGAGCGTCATGCCCTCGGCGCGCAGGTGCTCCACCAGCCCGCTGTAGGAGGAGCCGAGCGCCCATTCGTCGCCGCTGCGGTAGAGGAAGAGACGGCCCAGACCGCTGGCGTCCGTGCCCACCTCGAAGCGGCGGCCGAAGAGCCTGCCCGCCCGGCGTGCGACCACGTAGCAGCCGTCCTCGCCGGGGCCGACGGTGCGGCCGGTGCGCGCGCGATACGCGGCCATGCCCGCGGGCCCGTGCACGTAGTCCGTGCCGACGAAGGCGTATCCCTCGAACTGCTCTGTGGGTCGCATGCGACTCGAGAGGATGAACACGTGTCACTCCTGGGTTGCGGGTCCGATCTTCAGAAGTCTAGTCAGCACCTGTGCGCCGACACTGCGATGGGCTCGGCAGGGCTCCGCGCGGGCGCCGCGAGCGCTTCCGAGGGAAGCCCGGGAGGGCGCCCGCGAGATGCCCGAGAGCGGGTCCGGCAGGGATGTGACGAGGATCACCAGGCGCCGGGAATGAAGTCCCCGGGGGTGGGGTTGTACTGCACGACACTAGAACATGAGTCGAGGTGACTCAGGTTTCTTGACAGGCCTTCCGCTCCGGTGGCAGGTTGAGTCCAGAACGCTCAAGGGCGGCCGGCACCGGTCGGCCGCGGTCACCTCGAGCAGCAGTCGACGAAAGGACACATGATGTCGCGAGCAGTGGGTATCGACCTGGGCACCACCAACTCCGTGGTCGCCGTCCTCGAGGGTGGCGACCCGGTCGTCATCGCGAACGCCGAGGGCGCACGCACCACCCCGTCGGTGGTCGCCTTCTCCAAGTCCGGCGAGGTGCTGGTCGGCGAGGTCGCCAAGCGCCAGGCCGTCAACAACCCGGACCGCACCCTGGCCTCGGTCAAGCGCCACATGGGCACCGACTGGACCACCGAGGTGGACGGCAAGAAGTACACGGCGCAGGAGATCTCCGCGCGCACCCTGATGAAGCTGAAGCACGACGCCGAGGAGTACCTGGGCGAGAAGGTCACCGACGCGGTGATCACCGTCCCGGCCTACTTCAACGACGCCGAGCGCCAGGCCACCAAGGAGGCCGGCGAGATCGCGGGCCTGAACGTGTCCCGCATCATCAACGAGCCGACCGCGGCCGCCCTGGCCTACGGCCTCGAGAAGGGCAAGGAGGACGAGCTCATCCTCGTCTTCGACCTCGGCGGCGGCACCTTCGACGTGTCCCTCCTCGAGGTGGGCAAGGACGAGGACGACTTCTCCACCATCCAGGTCCGCGCGACCTCCGGCGACAACCGCCTCGGCGGCGACGACTGGGACCAGCGGGTGGTGGACTGGCTGCTGCAGCAGGCCAAGGCCAAGGGCGCCGACCTGTCCAAGGACAAGATCGCCCTTCAGCGCCTCAAGGAGGCCGCCGAGCAGGCGAAGAAGGAGCTGTCCTCCGCGACCAGCACCAACATCTCCCTGCAGTACCTCTCCGTGACCCCGGAGGGCCCGGTGCACCTGGACGAGCACCTCTCCCGTGCGAAGTTCCAGGACCTCACCGCGGACCTGCTGGAGCGCACCCGCAAGCCGTTCGACGACGTGATCGCCGAGGCCGGCGTGAAGGTCGGCGACATCGACCACGTGGTCCTGGTGGGCGGCTCCACCCGCATGCCGGCCGTGACCGAGCTCGTCAAGGAGCTCACCGGCGGCAAGGAGCCGAACAAGGGCGTGAACCCGGACGAGGTCGTCTCCATCGGCGCCTCCCTGCAGGCCGGCGTGCTCGCCGGTGAGCGCAAGGACGTCCTGCTGATCGACGTGACCCCGCTGTCGCTGGGCATCGAGACCAAGGGCGGCGTGATGGCCAAGCTCATCGAGCGCAACACCGCCATCCCGACCAAGCGCTCGGAGACCTTCACCACCGCCGAGGACAACCAGCCGTCCGTGTCCATCCAGGTGTTCCAGGGCGAGCGCGAGTTCACCCGGGACAACAAGAACCTCGGCACGTTCGAGCTGACCGGCATCGCGCCGGCCCCGCGCGGCATGCCGCAGATCGAGGTCACCTTCGACATCGACGCCAACGGCATCGTCCACGTGTCCGCCAAGGACAAGGGCACCGGCACCGAGCAGTCCATGACCATCACCGGCGGCTCCTCGCTCTCCCAGGAGGACATCGACCGCATGGTCAAGGACGCCGAGGCCCACGCGGAGGAGGACAAGAAGCGCCGCGAGGCCGCCGAGCAGCGCAACCAGGCCGAGCAGTCGGCCTACGCCGTGGACAAGCTCCTCAAGGAGAACGGCGAGAAGCTCTCGGATGAGGTGAAGACCGAGGTCCAGGCCGACGTCGACGCCCTCAAGGCCGCTCTGGAGAAGCAGGACAACGATGACGAGGTCAAGGCCGCGTTCGAGAAGCTCCAGGCGTCCCAGGTCAAGATCGGCGAGGCCCTCTACGCCCAGCAGCAGGCCGACGGCGCCGCCGCCGGCGAGCAGCCGGGCGCGGACCAGGCCGACGGCGCCGACGAGGACGTCGTCGACGCCGAGGTGGTCGACGAGGACGACGAGAAGAAGGACTGATCCGGCGCGGGCCGGCCGGCGGCACCTGATGCCGACGGCCGGCCGGGACCGGTGACCTTCATCCGACGACGGCGGGCCGGCAGACCGCAGCCCGACGCTGCGGAGCCGACCCGCCGTCGTCGTCCCCGCCCCACCAGGGGCACGCAGACTTCCGGCCGCACCGGACGCGGCCGCATGAGAGGAGCCCGGCATGAGCCAGGACAAGCAGCCCGACGAGAACACCCAGCCCGAGGACGTCCGGCAGGACGGACAGGCCGCCGAGGCCGCCGACCGCGCCGCAGAGCAGACCGCCGAGCAGGAGGCCGCCGCAGCGCAGGAGGTGGACGGCGAGCAGACCGACGGCGACGCCCTGTCCCAGGCCGAGCAGATCCTCCGGGAAGCCGGCGCGGACGCCGACGGTGCCGGGGCCGCGCCCGCCGGCTCGGACCGCGAGGCCGAGCTGGAGGAGGACCTGCGCCGTGTGCAGGCCGAATACGTGAACTACAAGCGCCGCGTGGACCGCGACCGCGACGTCGCCAAGGACCAGGGCGTCCTGAAGGCCGTGACGTCCCTCCTTCCGGTCCTGGACGATCTGGACGCCGCCCGTGCCGCCGGCGAGCTCGCCGACGGCCCGATGGCCGCGATCGCCACGAAGCTGGACACCGTGCTGAATGGCCTCGGCCTCGAGCGTCACGACCAGGAGTCCCTGGCCGGCACCGAGTTCGACCCGGCCGTGCACGAGGCCGTGCTGCGCCAGCCGAACGACGAGGTCCCGGCCGAGCACATCGTCCAGGTCTTCCGCAACGGCTATGTGCGCAACGGCCGCGTGCTGCGCGCCGCCCAGGTCATGGTCTCCGCCGGCGCGGAGTGACCTGCGCCGTGGGCGTCGCGGCCGGCAGCACCGGCCGCGACGCCCACGGCACCCGTGACGCCCACGGCACCGGCGACGCCCGGCGGCGGGCGTGGCGCAGATGAACCACCACACCTGACAGAGAGGAGGCGGCGATGGCCTCGCAGGACTGGATCGACAAGGACTTCTACGCGATCCTCGGGGTGTCCAAGGACGCCTCCGAGTCGGACATCAAGAAGGCCTACCGCAAGCTCGCCCGCAAGCACCACCCGGACCAGAACCCCGGAGATGCGGAGGCCGAGCGCAAGTTCAAGGAGATCACCGAGGCGAACACGGTGCTCTCCGACCCCCAGCAGCGCCAGGAGTACGACGCCCTGCGCGCCATGGGCGGCGGCGCCCGCTTCACCGCCCCGGGCGGCGGCGGGACCGGCGGCTTCGAGGACGTGTTCGGGGACCTGTTCAACGGCGGCCGCGGCGGCACCCGCTTCTCTACCGGAGGCGGGGGCGGCCCGGACCTGTCCGACCTGTTCGGCGCCTTCACCGGCGGCGGCGCGGGCGGCTTCGGCGGCTTCGGCCAGCCGTCCCCGTCCAAGGGCGCGGACCGCACCGCCACCACCACCATCTCCTTCCGCGGCGCCATGAAGGGCACCACCGTGTCCCTGCGCGCCGCGGACGGGGAGGTCGTGGACGTGCGCATCCCGGCCGGCATCCGGGACGGCCAGAAGGTCCGTGTCCGCGGCAAGGGCTCACCCGGCGCCGCCGGCCGCGGCGACCTGATGGTCACCGTGCAGGTGCGCGAGCACCCGTTCTTCCACCGCGACGGCGACGACCTGCGCATCACCGTGCCCGTCACCTTCGCGGAGGCGGCCCTGGGGGCGACCGTGGCCGTGCCCACCCTGGACGGCGAGGTCCGTGTGAAGGTCCCCGCCGGTTCCGGCTCCGGCAAGGTGCTGCGTCTGAAGGGCCGCGGCGTGCCGGCGAAGAAGAAGACCGGCGACCTGTTCGTGGAGCTGCAGGTGGCGGTGCCCACCGACCTCTCGGACGAGGCGCGTGAGGCCGTGGAGGCCTTCGCCCGGGCCACCGAGGGCACCGACGTGCGCGCCGACCTGGCGACGAGGGCCTCCTGGTGAGCGCAGCCGACCGTGACGACGCCCGGGACCGCACCGCGAGTGCGGCCCGGGCGGCGGCGCACCGCGGCGCGGACTGGACCGCACCGGTGTTCGTGATCTCCGCCGCCGCGGAGATGACGGACATGCACCCGCAGACCCTGCGCCAGTACGACCGCCTCGGCCTGGTGGTCCCGCAGCGCCAGGGCGGCCGCCAGCGCCGCTACTCCCGTGCCGATGTGGACCGGCTGCGCACCGTGCAGGCGCTGTCCCGCGAAGGCGTGTCCCTCGAGGGGATCCGCCGGATCGTGGACCTGCAGCGGGAGGTGGAGCAGCTCCAGGACACCGTCGCAGACCTGGCCGGGCAGGTGGACCGCCTGCACCAGGCCTCCCGTCTGGCCCGCGTCTTCACCGTGGGCGCCGGCGGCGACGTCTCCACCCGCTACGGCGACTCCGAGACGCGCACCCGAGAGCGCCGCACCGGCCGCACCGCCGTCCCCGCGCCCACCACGGGCACCCCGCGCCAGCGCGGTGCGGTGGTCCGCGCCCTGCCCACCGGCTACTCCCGCACCCGCCGGGTGCTCACCTGGACCCCGCCGCAGGACTGACCGTGGCCGGGCCCCTGTCCCTTCCCGACGACGGCGCCGGCACCACCGGCGCGGCCGTCGTCTCCGCCTCGGCCTCGCCGGAGCAGGGCCCGTTCTCCCCGGAGCGGCTCGCGGCCCTCCGCGAACGGTTGCGCGCCGACATGCGCCGCCGGCCCGAGCTGGGCCGCCGTGCCCGGCGAGCCCTGGACGGCGTGGTGCACGCCCTGAAGCCGGACGGGCTGGACCGCTGTCTGCCGGACCGGGTGCTGCTCGAGTACAGCCTGGACCCGAAGACCGGCCCCGTGGCGGTGGTGGCCGTGGGCGACCCCTTCACCGCCACGCACGTGACCTGGATGGTCTCCGGCATGGGCATCCGCCCCGAGACCGCCATGTGGGGTGCCGTCAACGAGGCCGGGAACCTCTGGGCCGCCCAGCGGGCCGCCGGGGCGCCGCGTCCGGCGACGATCGCCTGGTTGGGCTACCGGTCCCCGAACGCCCTGGCCACCCTGTTCGACTCGCCGGCCCGCACGGGAGCCCGGGCGCTGGCCGATCACCTGATGCGCTGCCAGGGCCAGCTGCGCCGTGCCCAGCCCGGAGCTGTGCCGCAGGTGCACCTCGGGCTGGAGGCACACTCCTACGGCACGGTCGTGGCCGCGTATGCGCTCGAGCTGCTACAGCAGCGCCGCCAGGCCGGGGACGCCGTGCCCTCGGTGGACGTGCTGGTGCTCGCCGGGGCCATCGGCCTGCCGCGTCGGCTCGCCCGGGAACCGGCGCTCATGGGGATGGACCCGCTCCGTGTCTACGAGGCGTCGGCACCGCAGGACCGGCTGGCGCAGATCGGCCGGTTCAGCGGCCGACGCCTTCCCTGGTCCGGCGTGCACACCCTGCCCGTGGAGCCTCCGGCGGCCGGTGCGCAGGGCCGAGCCCGCGGTGCCGTGGAGCGGACCGCCGACGGCAGCACCCTGGACGGAGTCGCCGTGCGAGGGCACGACACCTCCCGATGGAGCCCGCAGGCCGGGGAGGACGCCCCGCGCGGCTACCGCGACCCGGGAACCATCACCCTTGCGGCCACGGCCCGCGTCACCACCGGCCTGCCGCTGCCGCGCGCCTGAGGCGGGCGGCCGGCGTCGGGAAGGGCTCAGCGGCGCACGTAGGTGAGGTCGAAGACGAGGCGGCCGGCCTTGAGGGCCTTGTTCTCGAACTGCGTGAGGGGGCGGCCCTCGAAGCGCGGCGCCCAGCCGCCGACGTGGTCCACCGGGTCCTGCGCCTCGGAGGCGACCACGGCCTCGCCCAGGCCCGCGCGGGCCGGACGCTGCCCGGCCTCGGCGTCGTCCCAGCCGGCGGGCAGGGGCTGCGCTCCCACCTCGAGCTCACGGCCCTCGCGCCGGACGCGTGTGAGCGGCGAGTCCTCGCCCGCGCGCTCGCCGGCATGGGGGTTCTCGAAGTCGGCGGCGGCGTCCATGACCGCCCGCATGTGCACGGCGTAGCCGGACCAGTCCGTGGCCAGGCGCAGCACCCCGCCCGGGCGCAGCACCCGCGCCAGACGCTCGGCCAGGGCGGTGGAGACCAGTCGTCGCTTGTGGTGGCGGGCCTTGTGCCACGGGTCCGGGAAGAAGATCCAGACCTCGTCCACGGAACCGGGCTCCATGGTGTGGTCCAGCAGCTCCGGGGCGTTGGCCTCCACCGCGCGCACGTTGGTCAGGCCCTCGCGCTCCACGAGCCCCATCAGCCCGGCGAGGCCCGGAATGTACACCTCCACGGCCAGCACGTTCCAGTCCGGTCGGTCCTTCGCCCCCTGCGCGGTGGACTCGCCCTGGCCGGAGCCGATGTCCACGAGCAGCGGGGCGCTGCGGCCGAACTGTGCGTCCCAGTCCACCTGAGCGTCCCGCGCCACGGAGGTGACCGCGCGGAATCGGGGGACCTCCACGAGGACCTCGTCCGCCATGCGCTCCCACACCGCCTGCCGCGAGCGGTTCAGGCGGGAGCCGCGACGTACGAAGGACACCGGCTCGCGGCGGAACAGCTCCGGGTCCTTGTCCCGGTTGTGGTCATGGACGTGGGCGCGGTCCTCGGCGGGCACGGGGTTCTGCTCGGTCATGGGCCGATTCTCCCCGGTGCGGGCACGGTGCCGCCAACCGGAGTCCCCTCAGGGGTGCATGCCGCTGTGCACCGCGGAGCCCGGGGCGACGCCCCCGGTGATCTGGTCCACGGTGACGAAGTGGTAGCCGCGCGCCTTCAGAGTCGTGATGATCTGCGGCACGGCGTCCACGGAGGTGGAGTGCACGTCGTGCATCAGCAGGATCGCGCCCGGCCGGGCCGCGGAGGTCACGCGCTGGACGACGGTCGGGGTGTCCTTGTCCTGCCAGTCGCGGGGGTCCACGTTCCAGTTCACGGCGCCGTGGCCCAGCGAGCCCAGCACCTGCAGGACGGAGGTGTTGTAGGAGCCGTACGGCGGCCGCACCGTGGACGGGGTGACGCCCTGGGCGCGCAGCAGCGCGTCTGTGGTGGCGATCTGCCGGCGCGCCGCGTCCGCGGAGACGGCAGTCAGCTGCGGGTGGTCATAGCTGTGGTTGCCGATCTGGTGGCCGGCGGCCGCCATCTTCCGGATGACGCCGGGACGCTGCTCGATCTGACGGCCGACCGTGTAGAAGGTCGCCTTCACGTCGTGGTCGGCCAGGATGTCCAGCAGACGCGAGGTGTGGGCGCCCGGGCCGTCGTCGAAGGTCAGGGCCACGCAGGGCACGGCCGAGCAGTCCACCGGGCCCTGACTCTTATAAACATCTCCGAGCCCACGAGACCGGAGCCTAACACGTATGCCGTCTTCTGCTTG
>NZ_FUKP01000068.1:0-13987 GCF_900163825.1 Micrococcus lylae
AGCCAGAGGAATCGGCCCCTTCCGCGTACGCGGAAGGGGCCGATTCCTCTGGCTCGCGGGGTCGGACTCTCAGTCCTGCTGCTCGAGCAGGTGGTTCGGCAGGCGGTTGCCCTGAGCCTTCGCGCGGATCTCGAGCAGGTCGCGGGCGTGCTGCCAGAGGGCCTTGTCCTCCTCTGAGACGGGCACCCAGGCGGGGACGGGCACGGCGTCGCCGGCCTCGTTGCGGGTCACCATCACCGTCAGGCAGTAGGTGGTGAGCGCGAGCTCGTCGCCCTTGGGATCGCCGGAACGGACGTGGACGGCCACGTGCATGCCCTTGCTGCCGGTGTAGATCAGCCGTGCCTCGACCTCCACGAGGTCCCCGATGTGCAGCGGACGGTAGAAGCGGATGCCGCCGGAGAACACCGCCACGGTGTCCTTGCCGCAGTAGCGGGAGGCGCACAGGTAGGCGGCGGTGTCGATCCACTCCATCACGATGCCGCCGTGCACCTTGCCGCCCCAGTTCACGTCCGTGGGGGCGGCGAGGAAGCGCAGGGTCACGCGCTCGGCGGTGCCGGCGTCCGTGTACGGCTGGCCCTTCATCGCCTCGGTGACAGCGTTGCGGACCTCGATGCGGGAGATCGCGTAGTCGCGGGCCAGCTCCTGCTCCAGGGACTGCGGAACGAACTCCGGGACGCGCGTCGGCCTGCCGTCCTGCACCGCCACGAACACCACCAGGCAGCGCGCGGCCTCGGTCAGCTCGCCGGTCTTCGGGTCGCCGGCGCGGACCACGGTGTTGATGTGCATGGACGTGGACCCGGTGTAGAGCACCGTGCCGGTCACCTCGACCATCTGGCCCACCTGCACGGGCTGGCGGAAGTGGATGTTGCCCACATAGGCGGTCACGCAGTAGGTGCCCGCCCAGGCCGTCGCCGCGGCGAAGGCCGCCTTGTCCACCCACTCCAGCACGCGTCCGGCGTCCACCGTGCCGCTGTGACCCCTGTCCGTCGGTGCGGCGAGGAAGCGGAGGGTGACCTCGTGGCGGCGGTGGGCGTCGTGCGGGAGGGGAGCGGCAGTCGTCGTGAAGGACGGGGCGGGTGCGCCCGAGGCGCTGGTGCCCGGGACGGGGGAGGCGGTGTTCTGTGCGGCGGCATCCATGGAGTCAGTGTGCCTGCGGCGGGGGCGCGGAGGCGCTGCGGGCGGCTTCGTGACGAGTACCGTGGCTGATAATCGACGGTTCGTCACCGGATCGCGGAGAATCTCTGCGATCCGGTGACGAACCGTCGATCCTGCGGGTGAGGCGCCCGCGCCCTGCCCGCCAGCCGCCCGCAGATCCCCATCCGCCCCGCACACCGAAGGACCACCATGCTCTGGACCCTGATGCGCCGGTACCTCACGCCCGCCCTGGGCATGGTGCTGGCGGTGCTCGTCCTGCAGCTGGTCAGCACGCTGGCCACGCTGTACCTGCCGAGCCTGAACGCCCGGATCATCGACGAGGGCGTGGCCCAGGGGGACACCGGCCGGATCTGGCAGCTCGGCGGGATCATGCTCGCCGTGGCCGCCGTGCAGGTGGTCGCGGCCGTCTCCGCCGTGTACTTCGGGGCGAAGGTCGCCATGGGCTTCGGCCGGGACCTGCGCCGCGCCGTCTACACCCGCGTGGACCGCTTCTCCGCGGAGGAGTTGGGCCGGTTCGGCGCCGGCACGCTGATCACCCGCGGCACCAATGACGTCAACCAGGTCCAGATGCTCACGCTGATGGCGTTCAACTTCATGGTGACCGCCCCGATCATGGCGATCGGCGGCATCATCATGGCGATCCGCGAGGACGTCGGCCTGTCCTGGCTGGTCTGGGTGTCCGTGCCGGTGCTCATCCTGATCGTCGGCCTGATCGCCTCCCGCCTGATGCCGCTGTTCCAGCGGATGCAGACCAACATCGACACCATCAACACCACCCTGCGCGAGCAGATCGTGGGCATCCGCGTGGTCCGGGCGTTCGTGCGCGAGGAGCACGAGGCGGCCCGCTTCACAGAGGCCAACGCGGACATCACCGCCACCTCCGTGGCCATCGGCCGCCTGTTCGTCCTGCTGGGTCCGGTGATCACCATGGTCCTGCACCTGGCGACCGCCGCCGTGCTGTGGTTCGGCGCCGGTCGCGTGGACGCCGGGCAGATCGAGGTCGGCTCCCTGACGGCGTTCATGCAGTACCTGCTGCAGATCCTGATGTCCGTCATGATGGGCACCTTCATGCTGATGATGCTGCCGCGCGCGGTGATCTCCGCCCGCCGCATCGGGGAGGTCCTGGACACCGAGCCGACCCTCCACGAGCCCGTTTCTCCTGTGACGCCGGCCGAGCGCCTCGGCCGCCTGGAGTTCCGGGACGTCACCTTCGCGTATCCGGGCGCCGACGCCCCGGTGCTGGACGGCGTCTCCTTCACCGTGGAGCCGGGCACCACCACCGCGATCGTCGGCTCCACCGGTGCCGGCAAGTCCACGCTGCTGGGCCTGGTCCCGCGCCTGTACGACGTCACCTCCGGCCAGGTCCTGATCGACGGCGTCCCCGTCACCGACCTGTCCCGCACCGAGCTGACCGCGGCCCTCGGCTACGTCCCCCAGAAGCCGTACCTGTTCTCCGGCACGGTCGCCGAGAACATGCGCTTCGGTGCCCCTGACGCCACCGACGAGCAGATCTGGGCAGCCCTCGAGACCGCCCAGGCCGCGGACTTCGTCCGCGCCCGCACCACCGGCGAGGGCACGACGACGGTCACCGGCCTGGACTCGAACGTCTCCCAGGGCGGCACGGACGTCTCCGGCGGTCAGCGTCAGCGCCTCTCGATCGCCCGTGCGCTCGTGGCCGAACCGCGGATCCACCTGTTCGACGACTCCTTCTCCGCCCTGGACGTCACCACCGATGCCCGCCTCCGGGCGGCGCTGGAGGAGCGGTTCGGGGGCACCACGCGTGTGGTGGTGGCCCAGCGCGTGGCCACCATCACCGGGGCGGACCAGATCCTCGTGCTGGAGAAGGGGCGGATCGTCGGCCGCGGCACCCATGCGGAGCTGCTGGCCGGGAACGAGACCTACCGCGAGATCGTGGACTCCCAGATCCGTGAGGAGGAGCTGGCATGAGCGAGAAGAAGGCGACCGCGGAGCTCACCGACGGGGAGATCGTCGGCCTCCAGGAGTCCGGCGCCGGCGGCGACCACGGCGGCCCGCCCCGGAGGGCGAAGGCGTTCTGGCCCTCGGCCAAGCGGCTGCTGGGGCTGTTCCGCACCGAGCGCCTCGGCCTGGTCCTGGTGTTCGGCATGGTCCTGGTGGCCGTGGTGCTCAACGTCTGGGCCCCGCACGTGCTCGGCAAGGCCATGGACGCGATCTTCGGCGGCCTGATCTCCGGGCAGATGCCGGCGGGGACCAGCCGTGAGCAGGTCATCGCCGGGATGCGCGCCCAGGGGCAGGACCAGGCCGCGGAGATGCTCTCCGGCATGGACTTCGTCCCCGGCCAGGGCATCGACTTCGAGCACCTGGGGCGGCTGATCCTCATCGTGCTGGCCATGTACGTGGTGGCGCAGACCTTCATGTGGCTGCAGGGGCGGGTGCTCAACGACCTGGTGATGCGGATCGTCTACCTCCTGCGCCAGGACATCGAGGCCAAGCTCAACCGCCTGCCGCTGTCCCACTTCGACACCCGCCAGCGCGGCGACCTGATCTCCCGCACCACCAACGACGTGGACAACGTGCAGCAGGCCATGCAGCAGGCGTTCTCCAGCCTGTTCCTGTCCGTGCTGACCGTCATCGGCATCGTCGGCATGATGTTCTGGCTGTCCTGGCAGCTGGCCCTGATCGCCCTGATCGCCCTGCCGGTGGCCGGCGTGGTGGTCGGCGTGATCGGCAAGCGCTCTCAGCAGCTGTTCACCGCCCAATGGCGGGAGACCGGCCGTCTCAACGGGCACATCGAGGAGTCCTTCACCGGCCACGAGCTCGTCACCGTGTTCGGCCGGCAGGAGGACATGGCCGACCGCTTCGACGAGCGCAACGAGGCCATGTACGAGGCCTCGTTCAAGGCCCAGTTCTTCTCCGGCATGATCATGCCGATCATGCAGTGGGTGAACTGGCTCGGCTATGTGGGCATCGCCGTGGTCGGCGGCCTGCGCGTGGCCAACGGCCAGATGACCCTCGGCGCCGTGACCGCCTTCATCCAGTACTCCCGTGAGTTCAACCAGCCCCTCGGCCAGGTCGCCGGCATGGCCAACATGCTCATCTCCGGCGTCGCCTCTGCCGAACGCATCTTCGAGCTCCTGGACGAGCCGGAGGAGACCGAGGACGCCCTCCACGCCGACCCTTCCGGTCAGGCAGGCGGACAGGGAGAGGCGGGTGCCGTCGTCGGGAAGCCGGTGGAGGTACAGGCGGGAGGCGACCGTCTGACGAACGACAGCGGCGTGGAACGCGACGGTTTCCCGAACGAAAGCACTGCGGAACGCGACGGTTTCCCGAACGAAAGCACTGCGGAACGCGACGGTTTCCCGAACGAAAGCACTGTGGAACGCGACGGTTTCCCGAACGAAAGCACTGCGGAACGCGACGGTTTCCCGAACGAAAGCACTGCGGAACGCGACGGTTTCCCGAACGAAAGCGGGGAGGGGGTGAGCGGGCGTGTGGAGTTCGAGCACGTCGCGTTCTCCTACACGCCTCAGAAGCCGCTGATCCGGGACCTGAACCTGGTGGCCGAGCCGGGGCAGACCGTCGCGATCGTCGGCCCGACCGGCGCCGGCAAGACCACCCTGGTGAACCTGCTCATGCGGTTCTACGACGTGGACGGCGGACGCATCCTGCTGGACGGGCAGGACATCGCGGGCATGCCGCGCCGGCAGCTGCGCGCCCGCACCGGCATGGTGCTCCAGGACGCCGTGCTGTTCGGCGGCACCATCCGCGAGAACATCCGCTACGGCCGCCTCGACGCCACGGACGACGAGGTGCTCGAGGCCGCGAAGGCCACCTATGTGGACCGGTTCGTGCACACGCTGCCGGACGGGTATGACACGGTGATCGAGCAGGACGCGGCCAACGTGTCCGCCGGCGAACGCCAGCTGATCACCATCGCCCGTGCGTTCCTGGCCCAGCCGGACCTGCTGATCCTGGACGAGGCGACCTCCTCCGTGGACACCCGCACCGAGGTGCTCGTCCAGGAGGCCATGGCGGCGCTGCGCTCGAACCGGACGTCCTTCGTGATCGCGCACCGGCTCAGCACCATCCGCGACGCGGACGTGATCCTGGTGATGGAGCACGGCGACATCGTGGAGCAGGGTTCGCACGAGCAGCTGCTCGCCGCCGGCGGGGCCTACGCGCGGCTGTACCGCAGCCAATTCCAGGGCGCCGCCGTGGACGGGGCCGACGGCGCGGACGGGGTCAGCTGAGGCGGACGGTGTCGGCCGTCATCGCGGCGGGCATGAGCGCGTCGGCCGTCATCACGGCGGCCGCGCCCTCGGGCGTCCGGGCGTCGAGCCAGAGACTTCGGCCCCTTCACACGCCAGTGAAGGGGCCGAAGTCACCGGTTCGATGAGGCGGATCAGAATGTGTAGGACACGCGCTCCCAGGTCAGCAGCGGCTGTGCCGGGTTCTTCCCCTTGCCCGCGTTGTTGGGTGCCACGGTGAAGCGGGTCCACTCGTTCGAGGTGGCGTCGCCCTCCACCGTGATGCGCTGCAGGTTCTCCACCGGCGCGACGCCGTAGGCCTCGAGCCAAGGCGAGCCGGCGGCGAGCGGCGCATCGTGGTGGTAGCGGTGCGAGTCGCCGTTGATCAGGTACACCGGACCGTCGAACTCGGCGGCGCGCTCGGCGATCTGCTGCACGGCCGGGCGGAAAGCCTGAACGGTCTCCGGGTCCACGACCTCGCCGTCCACCACCTGTGCCGGCAGGAACATGTCCGCCTGGGTCATGATCACCACGCCGCGGGCGTTCGTGCGCTCTGCGTCGTCGAACAGGTCGTCGATCAAGGCCGCATTCGCGGCGTTGCGCTCCTGGACCTCGGCGAGCTGCTCGGCGGTCGGCTCGGTCTCGCCGAGCCCCTTCCACGGCAGAGTGGAATTCTCCGAGCCCTGGATGTTCACCATGCCGAACTCCACCCTGCGCTCGCGGAAGCGAGCGTTCTCCGGCAGACCGATCTCGTCCTGGGTGTCCATGCGCATCGAGGAGTCGCCGAGGGTGCGGTCCGCACGCGGGTAGAACACGTCCCGGAAGGCGTCGAGGCGCTCGAGCGGGTTGTAGGCGCCGTTGTTGGTGCGGTGGCAGTCCGTCCAGTCGTTGTCCCCGGGAGTCAACACCAGCGGTAAGGCCAGGCGGTCGAACTCACCGCGGATCATGGCGAAGTACTCGTCCGAGCACTCGGCGGAGCCGGCCTTGATGTCACCCACGTGGGCCACGAACTCGAGGTCCTTCTCTTGCGCGGACAGCTCGTCGATCATGTCCGGGAAGCGGGCCACCTGGGCGTCGCCGTAGGGGACGTCCCCGATGACGCCGAACTCGAAGGCGTGCTGCGGGCCTCGGGCCCCGGAGGCTGTCTGCGCGGACGGCGAGGCGGACGGGGCGGAGGCGGCCGTCGTCGGGACGGCGATGCCTGCGGCGAGCGCGGCAGCGGCGGCCAGGGCGAAGGGCCAACGAGCGGTACGGGACATGGGGGTCCTCTCTTCACGGCGCCGTGGCACCGGTCACGGATGGGTATGCAGGACACCGTAGTGATGGTGCATGACCGCCGGTGGAGCCGTCGGTGGCCGTCCGGTGAACGTCGGACGCAGGCGCCGTTCAGCGACTGCGGACGGCGTCGGCCGTCATCGCGGCCAGCATGAGTGCACCGGCCGCCACCGCGGCGGCCGCGCCCCAGGGCGCTCCGAGGATCAGTCCCAGTGCGGCGCCCGCAAGCCCGACGACGGCCAGCCCGCCGCCCAGCGCACCGAACACCGGCGCGTGGAATGCCTTTGCGAACGGCAGAAAGTGCAGGCCCACGGCCAGCACGACGATCGCGGGCTGGGCGGGGGTGCCGTCCGTGCCGGTCAGGGCGCCGAGGCCGCGCACGATGTGCGGAGACGCGACGATCAACGCCACCATGGCCAGCGTGCTCATGCCATAGACGAGACCGGCGTTCGAGGCCGGCGGCGGCAGGATCGGCAGGTGGCGGCGGCGCAGGAACACCGCCCAGAAGCAGGCCGCCATCAGCAGGACCCACACCGTGTAGCCGAGCACCGGCCAGGGCGCGGGCAGCTCCTGCAGGCTGATCAGCATGAACAGGCTCGCGCCCACCATGCCGATCACCGAGCCCTGCACCTGCGGGTGCATCGGATGCTTCAGGCCGCGGGTCGGCTCGCGCGGCTGTTCCGCGCCGGCGCGTCCTCCGCTCGCGGCGGTCTTCTCGGCAGTGGTCATGGTGTCCCCCTCGTGGTGAGTGTGCTGCACCAGGATCGTCAGTGCGCTGCACCAGGATATTCACCGGAGTATGGTGCCGCTCACACCCGCGCCGAGCCAGAGACTTCGGCCCCTTCGCGGCGGCCTGAAGGGGCCGATTCTTCTGGTTCGGCGCAGCGGGGGTGGGACAGTCCGGCGCAGCGGGGGTGAGACGGCCCGGCGCACAGGTTCGCGTGGAGACCCGCGGATGCCCACAATGATCCGATGAGTCCGCACACCGCACCGATCCCGCTCGTGCCCGAGCCCGGAGCCCCCGGCACCGCCGACGGGCTGCCCGCCGCAGCGCCCGGCCTGCCGCCGGTGTCCCAGCGCCCCCGACGACTGCGCCGCATCCGCCCCGGGCGCACGGCGGTCGGCGTGCTCATGGTGCTCAGCGCCTGCCTGTCCCTGCAGCTCGGCGCATCCCTGGCCATCGGCCTGTTCCCGACCTTCGGCCCGTGGGGCACCACCGTGCTGCGCGTGGGCGTGGCCGCGCTCGTCCTGCTGGCCCTGGTGCGCCCTCCGCTGCGGACCTGGACCAGAGCCCAGTGGGGCGCCGTCCTGCTCCTGGGCGCCGCCTTCGCCGGCATGAACGGCTTCTTCTACGCGGCCATCGACCGCATCCCGCTGGGCATCGCCGTGACCATCGAGTTCCTCGGCCCGCTCGCCGTGGCCGCCGCCCTGAGCCGACGCCTGCGCGATGTGCTCTGGGTGGTGCTGGCCTTCGCCGGGATCGTCCTGTTCCTGGTGCAGAACCTCGTCCTCCGCCCCGCCGGAGACACCGGCCCGCTGGACCTGACCGGCGTGTGGCTCGTGCTGGTGGCGGCGTTCTCCTGGGGCCTGTACATCGTGGCGGGCCAACGCGTCGGCCGGCTCGTGCCCGGCACCGGGGGACTGGCGGCGGCCATGGCCGTGGCCACCTGCATGGTCCTGCCCGTGGGCCTGCCGGAGCTCGCACGCGCCACACAGATCACGCCGGGGCACGTCCTCGGGGCGCTCGGCACCGGCCTGTTCGCCTCCCTGCTGCCCTATCTGCTGGAGTTCCACGCCCTGAAGCGGCTGCGCAGCGCGGTGTTCGGCGTGCTCGTCTCGGTGGAGCCGGCCATCGCCACGGCGGTCGGGTTCCTCGTCCTCGGCCAGGCCGTGGGCGTCTGGGCGGTGCTGGCGATGGTCCTGGTGATCTCCGCGAGCGTCGGCACCACGCTCAGCAAGGAGGCTGAGAGCCCGCGTCGCCAGCTCCAGGACGAGGCCGCAGGCACTACCCCAGAGGGTGTCTGAGACGGCGCCTGCCAGGGCACCCCACGAGGAAGCGACCGGTCAGGCGGACGGACGGGGCCGTCGTCGGGAAGCCGGACTCAGGCGGTGACGAACTCCCACTGGTGGCCGTCCGGGTCGACGATCTCGCGCGAGTGCATGCCCGTCTCGGTCATGTCCTCGACCATGTCCTCCGGCAGTGCGACCTCGGAGGCGCCCAGCTCGAGGGCACGGTCCGCGAGGTTGTCCACGGCGGCGTGGTCCCCGGCGATCAGGGACATCAGGGAGGAGTTCGTGGTGATGCAGTCCGCGATCTCCCGCTCGCCGATGTAGTCCGTGTAGGAGCCGGGCGTCATGTACATGACGTACGTGGAGTCGGTGAGCTCGACGCACACCGTGTCGTCGTCCGAGAAGTCCTCCAGGATGTCCGCGCCGAGGGCGGTCCAGAACTCGCGGATGCGCTCGGTGTCGGTGGTGGGGAGGTTCAGGAAGACCGGCTGTGAGAACAAGGCCATGCCGGAGAAGGTAGTCAAGTGCGCGCGACCGCGGCAAACGGTGACGACGCACTGTGACCGGCATCATTGCGCGGCCGGGCGGTGGCTCTGGGCGGTGGCTCCAGGCACAGGCTAAGCGGCCCGGGCGGCGACCCTCGCCGGTTGATAGCGTTGCCGCCATGACGAACACCCCCGCAGGGTGGCCTCCGCAGGGGTGGCCGCAGAAGCCTGCCGCACAGCGCATGGACCCGGCCCGCTGGGCCCCGGGGAGGTTCCACTGGGGCGACGCCCTCGTGGTGGTCTCCTACGTGGCCCTGATGCTGCTGGGCGCCGGCGGCCTGCTGGCCATGGCCCTGGGCTGGGTGGACCCGGTGGACGGCGAGTTCTCCGTGCTGGACATGTTCACCATGAACCTCGTCAGCTACGTGATCATCACCGCGATCGTGGCCGTGGTGGCTTGGCGCCCGTTCGTCCGCTCGCTGGGCGTCTTCCGGCACGGCACGTGGTGGAAGCTGGCGCTGCTGCCGGCCACGTGGCTCGCCTGCATCATCGTGAACGTGCTGCTGCTGAGCCTGATCGGCCGGGCCGCGCAGTCGGCGAACCAGGCGTCCCTGGAGCAGATGTCCACCGCTGCCCCGCCGCTGCCCATGGTGCTGATGACCGTGGTGATGGCGCCGCTGGTGGAGGAGTACCTGTTCCGGCACCTGCTGATCGGCAAGCTCTCCCGCTACCTGAACGTGTGGATCTGTGCCGCGATCTCGATCGTCACCTTCGTCCTGCTGCACTTCGCCGGCACCGGCGGGCAGTTCGACCTGGTGGAGACGGTCCCGTACCTGACGCTGGCCGTCGCCATCACGGTCTCCTACATCCTCATGGGCCGCTCCTTCGCCTACGCGGTGCTGCTGCACATGGTGAACAACGGCATCGCCGTGGCCGTGCTGTACCTGGTGATGCCGCACATGCCGGACGTCTCGGACCTGCAGCCCAGTGCGCTCGTCCCCTACCTGTCCCTGCTCGGCCTGTGAACGCCCGGAACCACGACGACGGCCGCCCGGCCGAGCCGTCCGCCTCGCCGGGGCGCGGGGCCGGGTCGTCCGGCCGCGGTGCCCCGGAGGGCGGCGGGGTGCCGCAGGCGTCCGTGGACGGCGCGCCGCAGGGCGGGGGTGAGGCACGGACGGACGTGACCGAGGGCCTCGGCCGCCGGATCCTGGCGCTGGCCGTGCCGGCGCTCGGGGCGCTGATCGCCGAGCCGCTGTTCCTGCTTGCGGACACCGCGATCGTCGGGCACCTGGGCACCGCGCAGCTCGCCGGCGTGGGCCTGGGGACCACCGTCCTGCACACGGCCACCGGCCTGCTGATCTTCCTCGCCTACGCCACCACCCCGGCCGTCGCCCGGCTGACCGGCGCGGGCCGGGGGGACGAGGCGATGGCCCGCGGCCGGGACGGCATGTGGCTCGGCGTGCTCATCGGCGTGGTGCTGGCGGTGGCCGGCTGGCTCGCCGCCCCGTGGCTGGTGGGTGCCCTCGGCGGCAGCGGGGAAGTGCAGGAGCACGCGGTGGCGTACCTGCGCTGGTCCATGCCCGGCATCCCGGCCCTGCTGGCGGTGCTCGCGGCCACCGGGGTGCTGCGCGGCCTCCAGGACACCAGGACCCCGCTGGTGGTGGCCGCCGCCGGCTTCGGTGTGAACATCGTCCTGAACTGGGCGCTCGTCTACGGGGCCGGACTGGGGGTGGCCGGTTCGGCGATCGGCACCTCTGTGGTCCAGTGGGCCATGCTGGTCACCTACCTGCTGGTGCTGGCCCCGCGCTTCCGGGCCGCCGAGACCGGCTGGGTTCCCTCCGGTGCCGGCATGCGGGCGACGGCCCAGGTGGGCTCCTGGCTGCTGCTGCGCACCGCCAGCCTCCGCCTGGCGATCCTGCTCACCGTGCTGGTGGCCACCGGTGCCGGGGACGAGGTCCTCGCCGCCCACCAGCTCGTGTTCACCCTGTTCTCCACGCTCGCCTTCGCCCTGGACGCCCTGGCGATCGCCGCGCAGGCGCTCATCGGCCATGAGCTCGGCCGCGGGGACGTGCGCACCGCCCGGGAGCTGACCCGGGTGATGGTCCGGTGGTCCCTCTGGTTCGGCGTGATCACCGGGATCCTGCTGGGCGGGCTCGCCTGGATGCTGCCGCCGCTGTTCACCGGCGAGCCGGGCGTGCAGGCGGCGGCCACCGCCGGGCTGCTGGTGCTGGCGCTGAGCCAGCCGCTGGCCGGCTATGTGTTCGTGCTGGACGGCGTGCTCATCGGCGCCGGCGACGCGCGCTACCTGGCCCTGGCCGGCGTGGTGAACGTGGCGGTCTACGCCCCGGTGCTCTCGGTGATCGCGGAGGTGGCCGCCGGGGGACTGGGCTGGACCGTGGACTGGTCCGATCCCTGGGCGAACGTTCCCACCGCGCCGGAGCAGCTGGCGATGCTCTGGGTGGGCTTCGGCTTCGTCTACATGGGCATGCGTGCCCTCACTCTGGGCCTGCGCTCCCGCTCCGACGCCTGGATGCGCGCCGGGGCGTGAGCGCGTCCGCCACCGGCGCGAGGTGGGCAGGCGCGAGGTGGGCGGGCGCGACGTGGGCGCCGCGAGGTGGGCAAGCGTGACGTGGGCGGGCGCGACGTGGGCGGGCGCGACGTGGCGGGCACGAAGTGGGGAAAAGACACGGTCACGTTCTGCGATCTCAACGCCGTGTTGTATCCCCAAAACGCGGCGTGGCTGCTGGCCTAGACTTGTCGGGTGCCTGCCGTGACCAAGACCCCTGTGGACGTCGCCGACGTCATGTCCAAGCCCGTCCTGATCCGCGCCGGCGTGGCGCTGATCTTCGGCCTCACCACCGTGTTCGTGCAGGAGCCGGGCACGATGTGGATGAAGATCTCCCTGGCGCTCTACCTCGTCTTCTCCGGCTCCGCGATGTGGGAGTACCTGCGCCGCGACCCCGTCCCGGAGGCCATGCGCTCCCCGCTGTCCATGGCCGCCGCGGCCTGGATGCTCGGCACCATCGTCCTGTTCTTCTTCTCCACCCCGGCCGGCGTCGGCATCACCGCCGGCGCGGCCCTGCTGCTGGGCGGCGTCGCCGAGCTCGTCGCCGGGTTCAGGCACCGCCGCGAGTTCGCCCCGGCCCGAGACCAGCTGATCACCGGCGCGGTCGGCGTCGGCTCGGGCATCGGCCTGTTCCTCGGCTCCGGGCTGAACCAGCACGCCCAGCTCGGCATCGCCGGCGGCGGCGCCCTCATCCTCGGCGTCATGATGGCGGTCTCCGGCGTCGGCATGTACCTCGACGTCCGCAAGGCCGCGCAGACCGACGCCTGACAGCGTCAGGCGCGGGCCCGTCGTCGTTCCCCCTTCCGCCCTCCGCAAACCCCTCGGCGCCGTCTGCGCGCCCCGCGTAGACTGGGGCGCGCCTGCCCGACGACGGCCCCGTGCCGGGTGCGTCCGTCCCACCGCAGGCGTGAGCCGGTCCCGAAACCAGTCAGGAGCGTCCCGAAGTGAGCGCACAGTCCTCCCGTTCCCCGCGCAGCCAGGATCCCCGTGGCGGCCAGAAGCGCGGAGGCCTGAAGGACACCGTCAAGGCGCCGCTGATCTTCTCGGCGGCCCTGGGCCTGGTCGGCGGCATCGTCGCGGCGATCACCGCCTCCGGCGGCACCTCCAAGCCGCTGCGCATCGACGTCGGGCTGATCGCCTTCGGCGTGTTCTTCGTGGTCTCCCTCGTGGTGGTGGCCATGCTCCAGCTCGCCGCCCGCGAGAACCCCGAGCACCTCTCCCAGGGCTCCGGTGTGAACCGCTCTTCGGCCGAGATGCACCAGAAGGCTGTGGACGCCCGCCGCGCCCGTGAGCGCGCCCAGCGGGAGGGACGGGACGGCACCGGCTAGGGCGTGTTGCTAAAGGAGCCGGGGACGTGGATGCGCGAGTCTGGGGTCATGTCGCGTGATGTCATCTCGGACGAGGTCTGGGCTGTGATCGGCCCGCTGTTCCCGGCTCCGAGGTCCACGGGTCGGCCGCCGGTGGATCGGCGCGTGGTGGTCGAGGCCACCGCGTGGCGTTTCCGCACCGGGGCGCCGTGGCGGGATCTGCCCGAGCGGTTCGGGAACTGGAACACGATCTACAAGAACTTCAACCGGTGGGCCGCGCAGGGTGTGTGGGAGCAGGTGCTCGAGCGGACCCAGTCCATGGCACAGCAGGCTGGCGAGCTGGATTGGGTGGCCTCGATCGATTCCACGATCGTGCGTGTCCACCAGCACGGGGCGACCCTGCCCCGCCCCACAGGGGGCCTGGATGAACTACAAGAAATCAACGGACGAGCCGGCTGATCATGCCATCGGAGACTCCCGCGGCGGTCTGACGACGAAGTCTCATCTGGTCTGTGACGGCAAGGGCAGGGTGCTGGCGTTCGTGGTGACCGGCGGGCAGGTCGCTTCACACCTCGATGTTGGCCACCACGCTGGAGCAGATCAGCGTTGCCGGTGCCCGTGGGCGGCCCAGAGCGCGGCCTGACCGCCTGATTGCGGACAAGGGCTACCCCTGGAAGGCGAACCGGGGCTGGCTGCGCCGGCATGGCATCGCGGCCACGATCCCGGAGCGAGCGGATCAGATCACGCACCGGCGCCGCCGCTACCGGGGACGCAATGTCGTGCAGCGGTGCTTCAACCGGCTCAAGCAGTGGCGAGGGATCGCGATGCGCTCGGACAAGTACGCCCGGAACTATCACGCCGGGCTCAGTCTCGCAGCGGCACTGCATTGGCTGGCTGACATCCTTTAGCGGCTCTTCACAATCGAGGGTGTAGACGGGGGGCTCGGGGAAGTGGCGCGTCGAT